>JAHDIM010000007.1:5907-51325 GCA_020630805.1 Anaerolineales bacterium | reverse complement strand
TTCTCAAAAATAGAATTGACGTTAGATCTGGTTTTTACTGAAGGTTTCGCATGCAATTGTCGCATTTATTGCTAAATTCTTGTTGCGAAACACTTAACCGCCAATTACAACTTGGCTAGCAAGTTCGGCAACTTCCGCATTGGAACCGAAAGCAGTCCCATCTAAACTAGCGCTAACGGCACCAGTTGCAATGCCCCAACGCAACGCTTCTGCAGCACTATTGCCTTCTGATAGTTGTTTTACAAGCCCCGCCACCATGGCATCACCCGCGCCAACTGGATTGCGTTCTACAATCGTGGGGGCTTCAGCCACATAGGCCGTATTGTCAGTTGCTAACACGGCACCATCGCCACCCATTGAGATCACAACATAGTCAACCCCACGCGCTTGCAACTCTATGGCTGCAGCCGCTGCATCGGCTAAGGTGTCAATTTCGCGGCCAAGTAGCACACTCGCCTCATGATGGTTTGGCTTGATCAACGCTGGTTTTGCGGCAATGCAGGCTTCAAGCGCCGCACCACTCGTATCCGCCACGACATTGACGCCCTGCTCAGACAATAACTTTGTCAGAGTAGCGTAAATATCGGCTGGGACACCAGGTGGCAAACTACCTGCAAGCACCCACCAATCTCCGGCTTGTGCTAACGATTCAACTTTCGTCAAAAATTGCCCAACAGTGGCTTCATCAATAGTCGGGCCGGCTTCATTGACTTTGAGATGCGGCCCTTCCCCTTCGCTAACCACACTCACATTCGTGCGGGTTGCTTCGGAGACTTGAATAAAGTCAGTATCAACGCCAACATCTGCCAACGCCTTAATCAGAAATTCACCCGTTGCACCGCCAACAAAGCCAAGTGCGCAGCTGTTTGTGCCTTGCATTTTCAACGCACGCGAGACATTAAATCCCTTACCGCCTGCGTCTGACTGCACTGCACTGGCACGCAAGACGGTCCCTAACGAAACTGTAGGGACCGTAATTTGTTTATCAACTGCGGGGTTTAGCGTAACCGTGTAGATCATGCGCCAAATTTTGCAATCAGGGCGTCTTCAGCAGCTTTCGTCCAAAGATCATTTGGCCCAAGCAGTGCGCCAATGTCTGGATGCGCCGCTGCAAGTTCTTCAACACTTTGTAATGGAAGATCTTCAATCTGCGGGAAGATAATAACTTTCCCTGCATAGCGCGCTGTCATCATGGCTTCGATGCCTTCATGTGCCGCCCGCATCCCACCAACTGCTGCTACAGAACGGTTTGGAGAGAGTTCACCGGCCAAGGTCTTGTCAATCACAATTTGTTGATCTGACAGTTTTGAACCAGAAGTTCCAGTGAACTGCGCATTGTGCAAGTAAATGTCGCTGACCTTCAGTGGCGCCATTGAGCCATTCTTGACCCCAGCAAAGAGCACCAACATACCGTTAGCATTCATCATTTCGCCACCTTCAGCCATCAGCACTGGTACCGGAACTGAAACGACAACATCATCTGCGCCTTCGCCATTAGTTTGTGATTTCACAAAGTCCACGGTGCTTTGTTCTGACGTTTGAGGGTTGAACGTTACCAACTCTTTGCCATGGGCTTCTGCCAATGGACCAAAGCGTTCTGCCAAGGTCTCTAGACGCAAATCACTAATTTCCGTTGCAATAATCTTTTGCGGGCCATTTGGTAGTTCAATAGCACGCTGTACATGCATTTGCCCCATTGGGCCACCAGCACCAATGAACACTGCGGTGCCACCAGCTTGGAGTTCACAACGGTTGCGCGCTTCACCGTAAGCGGCAGTGATGTCAGTTCCATTCGTCCCAACAAAGGCCGTGTAGTGATAGTGCAAACGACCCACGTCAATCATTGGATTCCCGTCTAGCGGCTCAGTGCCAACAATATTAAGCGTGCCGCGGAAGGCAATCAGCTTGCCAGCTTCGGTAACCGCATCTGCAGACGTTGGTGCCAGCATGATGATGTCATCAAACCCTTCGCCGTCTGCGAAGCGTTCTGACAGTTTGGCATAGTTTTCAGCAGACACACTGTTGCACTCAATAATTTGCGCATCGGTTTGCGACTGCAATGTTTTGAGTAATTTCTCGGAGATGTCTGTTGCAATAATTTTGCTTGGCGCAATTACGCCATCAGCAAAGGTATAGTCGGTTTCATCGCCAGGTTGGCCAACAATCCACATTGTCCCGCCAGCCAAGGGGCTAAGGCGGCGCCGTTGCGTGTAGGAGGCTTCTACACAAGCCCAAGGCTCTGTGAGTGCTGCTTCTGCATAGCCAAGCGATTCTTTGATTGGCAATACATAGGCACCGTCATCTGCGGCCAGCACTTCTGGACCTACTAAGTGGTATTGAATAAGCCCACCAGGAATGGTGTATCCATAAGCAGTGCTCCGCCCTTGCTGATAGATATCAGGCTGGACGGCATAGCGTTCACCAACTTTATAGTCATCTTTGAGTGAGTCACCCACAGCAAGAATAGTGAGGGTGGCTTCGTGACCAAGACGGGTTGGTTCTTGGCTCAAGTCACGGTTATACAGCTTGGCATGGCTGCCGCCTTGACGGATGAGCTTGACATCTGAAAAACACATCCCAACACAATCAACACGTACCAAAAGTTGATCATCAGCTGGTTCTTCTGGCATCGGGACAACTTCAGGGTTGCCGTCAACGCCAATATTTTCAAGACCAGCACCATACATATTCCAAGCAAGGTTCTTTGAAGTCATATCGTCTGTTTTACTAATTGACCGCTTTTGAAAGGGTCATCATTGAGAGGTAGTGCCCACCACAATGTGGTGGGCATTTGAAGTTAGTGTTTGCGGACGAGTTCACGCACAGCAGCAGCGGATGTTTGTTGCAATGCGGCTTTCGCCAGTTTCTGACAGTCTGTATAGGAAAGGTTGCGAACACGGTCTTTCACCTGACCTACAAGTGGTGGCGCAACGCTTAGTTCATTGAGCCCTAGGCCGACCAAAATTGGCACAGCATCTAAGTCACCGCCCAATTCGCCACACACACCGACCCATTTGCCAGCCGCTTTTGCAGCTTCAGCAACTCTTGCGATCAGTCGGAGCACAGCGGGGTGTAAGCCGTCTAGCTGTGCAGTTAGCACGCTATTGGTGCGGTCCATTGCCAAGGTATATTGCGTAAGATCATTCGTCCCAATGGAGAAGAAGTCAACTTCACGTGCAAACAAATCTGCAAGGACTGCTGCTGATGGTACTTCTACCATCATCCCGACTTTGATATCGGTAACGCCGGTTTCTTTCTGCAATTCTGTTACCACTGCACGCGCCTTGCTCCAGTCTTCCAACGTTGCAATCATAGGGAACATGATGCGAACAGCAGAGACATCTGGCAAAGTCAGAATGGTACGCAGTTGCGCTTTGAACAAGTCAAGTTGTGACAGAGACAAACGGATACCGCGAACGCCCAAGAATGGATTTGCTTCTTCAGGAAGATCCATATAAGGCACAACTTTGTCACCGCCAATGTCTAGCGTGCGAATAATAAGTGGCTTACCGTTTAGTTCTTCCAGAATGCTACGATAAATACTGCCTTGTTCTTCCTCTGTTGGCGCTGAGTCGCGACCCAAGTACAGGAATTCCGTACGGAACAAGCCAATACCATCGGTGCCGTTTTCAGTACCGCGCTGGACATCTTCCAAACTCCCCGCATTACTACCAATTTCAACTAAGTGTCCATCGGTAGTTTTGGCCATTTGCTTGGCCGCTTCACGGAGGGCTTCATTGCGAGCACGCTGCTTCTCAATTGCTGCTTTCGCTTGCTCTTGAAGCGCATCACTTGGATTGAGCGCAATCGTTCCAACTGAGCCATCAAACAACACTTTTGTGCCGTTTGCTTGTTTCAAAATATCTGGGCCAGCACTTACAATTGCAGGTAATGCCAACGCACGCGCCAAAATTGCAGCATGGTCCGTCGCACCACCAGAAGCAGTAATAATGCCTAATACGTTATTAGGATCCAACATTGCCGTTTCAGATGGGAACAATTCCTCGGCAACAATCACAACCGGTTCAGTTGGCAGTTCCATTTGGTGCGATGCACCTGTCAAATGCCCCGTCACGCGTCGCCCGACATCTCGCAGGTCGCTAGATCGTGCGGACAAAATTGGGTCTGGCATTTGGCTAAGCTCTGTCGCGTAAGACTCAATACTGTCAGCCCAAGCTTTGGTTGCACGTTTTCCGGCATCAATTTCAGCTTTGACTTGGTCCAGCAACGCCCCGTCTGCAATCAGGTCTGCGTGCACATCAAAGATCTTGGCAGCATCTGTAACACCATCTGCTGTCAACTTTGCGGAAAGTTCACTTAACTCTTCTGTTGCAGAAGCAAGCGCTTTATACAAGCGAGCAGTCTCAGCCTGCGCACCCTGATAAGAGGTGTCACTTGAAACTGTCGTCACTTGAAGCTGAAAAATTGGGCCAAGTGCTAAGCCACTTGATGCCGCCACACCTCTCAGATCTACTGGAAATGAAAAATCAGAAGGTCTGGGTTTAGGAGTGGAAACCTCCGGCACTTCAACAGGCGTTGAAGTTGGTTCAGATTCGCTTTCAGGATGGCTGCCATTTACGGAAACAGACTCTCCTAGTCCAGAGAGTACTGCTTGGCGCAACTGTTCAGCTGCTTCTGCTTCATCTTCTCCTGAAATCTGAAAGCAAATTTCACCACCGGAGGCAACACCTAGCTTCAAAACGGAAATTAGGCTTTTAGCATTTCCGCTGCGGTCGCCATGGGCAATCTGTATTTTCGAAGAAAATTTCTTCGCAAGATTCACCAGTTCACGCGCCGGACGCGCATGCAAACCTGTATGGTTTAGAACTGTGAGATTGAGTTCAATCATCCAACGTCTTCTGGGGTTGCGGATAGACGAGCAACCATTTCTTCTGCGTCAGTCAACGCAATAAGTTCAGCTGCATCATCCTCTTCTTCAATGGCGTCTGCCAAATTCATGAGGATCGTCATGTGGTCATCGTTGTTCGCTGCAATGCCAATGACAAGATAGGCCATTTCACCATCTTCCCATTCGACACCGTCAGGCAATTGCAATACAGAAATGCCAGTTTCTAGAATAAATTCGCGGCTGTCGTGCATTCCATGCGGGATGGCAACACCATTCCCCATATACGTGGACATTGTTTGTTCACGTTCCAACATGCCTGGAATATAACCTTCTTGGACATAGCCAGCTTCCATTAACAGGGCGCCAGCTTGCCGAATGGCATCTTCTTTATCTTTTGCAGCTCCACCGAGCCGCACCGATTTCAAACTAAGCGTAGTCACGGGTATCTCTATGCGCGGCTTGCGATTGTCTTCCCATCAACAAAGGCTTTTACAAGCTTGTCGAAGATTGGGTCATTTAAAAACATTTTGTAAGGAATGATGACAGCACCAGGAACGCGTTCTGCAACCTGTTTCATCATGCCTTGATGCACCAAGATCAATTGTGCGTCGTCTGGCACTGAGCGTGCTGGACTGTGTTTTACTTCCACATTCAGCTTCGCTTTTTTGAACTTTTTACTCAGGCTACGTGCGCCCATAAGGCTAGAGCCAGCACCTGCTTCACATGCAAACCAAACCAAATTAACGGTGGTCAGATCAATCGTGTTTCGTTGTTTTTCTTCTTCGGACATAAATGGGGGCCTCGATCTAATAAGTACTGTTGAAAACTCAAGTGAGCAATCTATTGATTTGTCAAAGACAATATATTTAGAATATAGCGCTATTTCGTATGACAAATATATGATGTTCAGCAAAGGCGAATTGGAGCTTTGCGTGTGGCAGAACACCAGACCAAATTGTTCAGTTCAGGCTTCAACTGAGTTTAGTAAGGCCACCGACCGGGAGAGCCGGTGGCCTTAGAGTGAAAATTGATTATAATTTTCACGAGCCTCGTAAGGGTAGCTAGAGCAGGAGGCAAACGTTCAAGCTACCTTTACAAGTACTACAAAGGAGAGACGGCGTTAGCGTTGCCGAAGCAACACTTACACAGGTACGCCTGCGGTTAAGTCTTCGTCCAGTTCTCCGATTTCTTCTTCGTGTGCGTCCACTGGGAACATGCGCAGCAAGATCGTACCAACAACGGTTGATGCGATGATTGCGAGCAGCACACCACCGTACACAGGAACGAATTGTCCTGGAGGGGTCACAGCTAAGTAAGCGAAGATTGAGCCTGGTGAAGGAGTTGCTGCCAAACCAGCATCAAAGATTTGGAACCACAAGTCAGCGAGGATACCGCCAGCCCATAGAGCCACAATCATGATTGGGTGTGCCAACACGTATGGGAAGTAAATTTCGTGGATACCACCCAAGAAGTGAATGATCATTGCGCCTGGAGCTGATTGCTTCAACAGACCGCGACCTGCGATCCAGTAAGAAATCAACAAGCCCATACCTGGACCTGGGTTGGTTTCCAGCAAGAAGTGAATTGCGCGACCAGTTTCTTCAGCAGCGACAGCACCAAGTGGAGCCAATACACCGTGGTTCAAAGCGTTGTTCAAGAACAAGACCTTAGCTGGTTCAATGACCAAGTCAGCAAGTGGCAACAAGCCAGCGCTTACCAAGCCATCAACCATACCACCGAGCATGTTGGTGAACAGTTCAACGACAGGACCAACACCCAACAAACCAGCGATTGCCAAGAGGGTACCCAAGATACCAGCTGAGAAGTTGTTGACCAACATTTCGAAACCAACAGGAATGCTGTCTTCGAGAGCACCGTCGACCAGTTTCATCAAGTAACCGCCGATTGGGCCCATGATCATACCGCCCAAGAACATTGGGATGTCAGCACCAACGATGACGCCCATGGTACCCAAAGCACCAAGTACACCACCGCGATGGCCGTGGATCAACTTACCACCAGTGTAACCAATCAGGAGTGGCAACAAGTTGATAATCATTGGACCAACCATTGCAGACAACGTTTCGTTTGGAGTCCAACCGGTTGGAATAAATAGGGCTGTAATCAAACCCCAAGCAATAAATGCACCGATGTTCGGTACAACCATGGCAGCCATGAAGCCACCAAATCTCTGAAGTGTTTCTTTCATCTTTCAATCCTCTGATGCAAGTGTGAAGCAAATGCTTCCGTCTATTCCTAGACAAAGATGCTAAGTAACGCTACCTAGCAACCTAAACGAATGTGTTATGTAAGAGTTGCCTCCTCCTATACTGTTAACATCAAGCCATCCAATTAGTTATGGTTTCTACATCATCTGGTAGTAGAAGCGGATGAACCTGAATAACATTACTATTGTTTTTTATCAGCGCTGAACTGAGAGTTGTGGTGGTAATGACCAAACTGGCGGCTGCCAAATTCTCTACAGTCAGATCCCGCACTGACAAAATTGTGTAAACCCCTAAGCGGGGAAAACGCGCTTTCAATCGCGCAACAAGTAGTTGCGCTGTGGCCATTCCGCTTGGACACACCACTACAATGTGGCGTTCCGCAACTGGCCTTTCACGGATATATGCGGCTCTTAGCAAAAGCGCAATATTGTTGATTTCAGCCGATAAGAGCCGAACCCCCAAACGCTTTTTGATTTTTTTACCGATCCGTTTCGCAATGGTGTGCTCAAACTCATACTTTGCTGGCAACAGAGATTCTGTTCTTGCAGGCACCGGCTGAAGTGCGAACCTGTGACGCATCCAAACCGGGTAGATATAAGCGTAAAGCCCATCGCGTAGCGACAAATCGTCGCGCAATTCTTCAATTTCATAAGCCACAGCAACATCTTCAATTACGTCTGCAATGAGGGAAGAAAATTTCCCGTCAGCTTCTGAGTCGCTTGGCCAGCGTTCATTACGCATTGCACTCAACAGGTGCATTGTCAAATACGTAATTTCAGCTTCTGGAAGACTGTTCTCGCGTCGACCAGAATGGTTGGACAGCACCTTACTTGCAACGCCCCATGCTGAAAACTTCTCAAGATCTAACCCCGCGGGGAGAATTGGAGTTTCCAAAATGTGACCGTGTCGCTGGCGCAGCGTCTGAATAGACAGCACCATTCCAAGGTACAGGACTGCATCATCTGTGTAGCGACCTCCGAGGACAGCTTCAGCATATGCAATCTGATCAATTGCTTTTTTGACTTTGAGTTGTTTGACAAACTTATCAGCTTGGTTGATCACCGGTAGCTGTGTCTTTGAAGTTCCTAACTGAAGTTTTAGGCCATATGCGTGGTTCAACTGGACTAATTGACCCTCACTAAGCTCTTCAGCAGTCCATAGCAGTGTGTTCAGCGCAATGCGCTTTTCCCACTCAGGGCCTTCAATCCAGCACCCCAAGTTTGGACGACGCTCGAGGGTCAAATCAAAGTCCTGAAGCCATGTATCGACTTCGTCTAAGTCTTTTGCAATTGTGTTTCTTGAGACATCGAGTTGCATCTGAAGTTGATGCAAAATGTATGGCTCTGTTGCATATAACAACGCAAACGTGAGTAAGATCTGTCTCTGTGTCGGTGTAAGTACAACATCGTACTTTAGCCGATCACCGAGGACATCGATATCAACTGATTGGCCTTCGACCAAACTGACCAGTTGCACACCAACACCGGGTCGTAAACTGACTTCGACATCATAAGTTTGTAGCCAGCCCTTCAAACCAGAAAGGCTATAACTCACTTGACGCGGTGTAAGATCGAGTTGACGTGCTATATCTGCAACAACGACCGCTTCATCGGCGTTTAATAGATATTGCAGCACATCACGTTGTCTAGTTGTTAATTGCATATGACAAATGGGGAAGTGTCCAAATTCCCTTTGCGCCACTACTTTAATCCACAAAATACGGTAATCGTCGGTTTCGCGGAGTGTATTAGCACAGTTTTTTGTTAACAAGTTGTTACAAAACTGGAATGATCGAACAAAATTAGACAGAATTCAATCGCTATAACCACACTATTATTAGTTTATAAAGCGTAAAAAAGATAGCTGGACAACCACATTATTAGAATAGCGTTCAGTGTAATTGAGGAATAGATATGTCAACGACTGTAAAAAAACACAAAGCATTTGCTACAGAAAAGGAAGCGATGTTCACAAAAGCCAAGAGCTTGGTTGAAGCGCTGGACGCAAAAGCAAAGGTCACCGTTGCAGACGGGAAACTGCAATTCAAGACTATATTTGGCAAGCAAGTTGGCGGCGAATATATTAATGATCGCAGCCAAATGGATGTTGCCGTAATTGATGGCAGCGAAGGCGGCAGCGTCGTCATTGCACGCGCGTTTCCAATTAATGCTGTTGGGCAGCCATTGACATTCGGTGTACGCTCCAACGTCGCAGAACGCGTTGTTGATATGTTCTTAGAAGGTCTAGACAAATAGACTAGTCCAACCTAGTGGCTTGTCACGCCTCCCATTGCGCTATACATTTTGGCAATGGGCGTGACAAGCCTTTGATGTTCTGAGCAGCACAATGCTGCGGCTTAGGTGGAGCAGAACACTAGTAATCCGCTAACAAGCGACCATAACCTTGAATTGCGTCGCTTATTCCACTCTCACGCAAGGCTTGCCAATAGAGCGCAGCGTTGCAAGCAACAACTGTCTTCGCTGTCCGTTCTTCCAAGCTACCAACTAAATCCACGACTGGCAAAGCAGTTCCTAGCTGCAAAATAGCATCGGCATCTGGATGATTAGCCGCTGCAAACACGCCCTGAATTTCTTCATCTGATGCGCCTGCAATCGCTTCTAAAGAGGGCGCTGCTGTTCCAGCAATAGAAATAACCTCAAATCCTTGGCTTTCGACCTGTGGCTTGACCACTGTCGCATTCTTTTCATCATCAAACGGGGTAACAACAGCGATTTTGGTTGCGCCGATCGCGCGCAATGCGGCATAGCTCGCATATGAGCCTGAATATACTGGTAATCCAGACTTTTCAGCCAGCGTCTCAGCAAGACTTGCTAACGCCTGCAACCCGCCTTCAGCCGATTCTGTTGTAAGTCCTAGCAACAGGGCATCCGGACTGCACGTCAACAGCAACTCCATCACTTGTTCAATACCCGGCGTCTTCAAGCCCGGCGCAATCACATGCCGCGCGGTCTGATTGGTCACACCGGGGACACGCAACATTGCCAATTCTGGCTCCACCACGCTGTTCATGCCAGGAATTAGCACCCCAAATATTTTTAGATACCCTAATCGATCAGCCATTTCCTTCTCCTTTCTAATACACAGATAGGAAGACAACACAGATATTTTTTGTTAATCATCCGTGCTGTCTTCCGCGTCCGTGTATTCATTTTCCTTCCATGTATGCTTTCAGACCCGCCAGTCCACCAGTGCAGATCAGCGTCCCAACGACGTGTTGCATCTCTTCGCGATGCTGGTCAGGCGTACTAAACGCGGCAGACCAAGACGCAAAGGTCTGGTTGCCGTCTGTAATTGGTTGTAAGCGCATCGTGGCGATGTAGTTTGTTACCGGCAGCGGCCCGTCCACAATGTCATATTTGAAATAAGTGTCGTGGTCCGACAATTCCACCAACGTCTCAATAAAGACCGAGCCATCGCTGATGTCTAGATGCCGAACTGCCCCGACCTGATCTGCCGCTTTGTCGTTTGTGATAAATGCCTTCGTGACAGAAGGGCTCCATGCAGTCAGCCCAACAAAGTCGCGCATGACCTGCCAGACATCATCAATGGATGCGTTGATTACTGTGCTTGCGTATACGTTCATGATTTTGTTTGTTGGTTGGTAAGTTGGTTAGTTTGTTGGTGCGTTAGGGTAACCCAAGACCCACTAACAAACCTACCAACTATCAAACTAGCCAACTATGTCACCCTAAAACTGAAAAACTACTATCCGGATTCACTTCACGATTCCGTGAGAAGAAGCCAGCGTTGATGGTCAAGCCAATGTTTGGCAGTTTGTACTGCATCGGGGTTTTGTCATGATCTTGCCCGTTTTCACACATTTGGATGATTTCAGACAGCATATGTCCGGCGCCGGCGGCGTTTTTGAATTGATTACCACTGGTGCCAATTGCCATATAAAAACCATCTAAACTGGATTTGTCATAGATGGGAATCCAATCGTCAGAAACGTCGTAGAGATCTACCACGCCTTTGGGTTTCTCAGGGATGGGTAAGTCTGGAATGCGCTTGGCAAGCCGATAGACCTGTGCCTTCCACTGGGCATCGGTCAAGGTGCGATTGAAATCATCTGGGTCTGACACCCATTCTTTTTCATCGCACTCAGGGTCTTCACTGCCTACCAAAATTGAGTTACCAACTTCAGGTCGGAAATAAACCGAGGAATCACCGTCTGAAACATGAATGCCGTCTGTTTCGAAGTTATAGCCCGCTGGCGACGGCACATGATGTACCTCATGGCGCAGCGGCTGCGTTTTGACTGCCATACTGTCTTCCACACCCGCCATGCGGTTGATGAGAAACGAATGCGGCCCCGCAACGTTGATCAGAATCGGCGCATCGATTTCGGTGCCGTCTTTCAACGTCACTCCCTGCACGCGATTATTCTCTTGGCGAATGGCAGTCACTTCCTGATTGAACAAGAATTCACCACCATTGGCTTCTGCCGCCCGCATCAGATTGTGCGTTGCTAACTGCGGATCACTCACGTAACCAGAGCCAGGCGTAAAGATGGCCAGCTTGATGGTCTCATCTGACTCTTCCCAAAAGTCTTCATTTTCAGGGCGACGGGGCGGCCAGTTTGAACGGGTCGTCACCACTGGCAAACGATCTTGGAATTTGTTGAGATCCCAGATTTCGTAAGCCACACCAACTTGTTCGTAAAGCTCCAAAATGTGCTTGTAGCCATGCACCTGATTCGGCACCCAGATTGTGCCAGTGTCATGATATTTGGCATAGCCACTTTCATCTTTTGCGCCCAGATAGTCTTCCCAGTTTTGCCAGTACCAGAAATTGTCATAGGCAAAGGCGGTGCCCTCAAAGGTCGAATAGTGTGCGCGAATAATGGCACACGAGTTACTGGTTGGACCAAAGCCAGCCGTCGGCAAGCGATCGATATTAAGAGTTTTGAAACCTTTCTTGGCAAGTTCAAACGCGATGGCACAGCCAATAATGCCAGCGCCAATGATGATTGCATCAGCAGTGCGTTTCATGTTGTTCTCCTTTGGGGATATTTAACGCGGAGACGCTGAGGGCGCTGAGGTGATTCAAGAAAACTCAGCGCTCTCCACGTCTCTGCGTTGAGTCTTTATTTAGATAGCTTCGAGAGCCGTATCGATGATATCCAGCCCGTGATGCAGTTGTTCTTCGGTAATGATCAGCGGTGGACCAATAAACAGGCGGTTGCCGATTAGATTAGTGCTAAGGCCTTGGGCGAGTAACAGACCCTTGAGTTGCTGCATTTTTTCGCCAGCGAGGGGTGTTTTGCTGTCGCGATCTTCGACGAGATCTAAGCAAGCAAATAGGCCCGTGCCACGTACATCACCAACAACAGTGTGCTTATCCATCATTTCGGTAATGCGACCCAGCAAGACTTTGCCAAGTTCCGCCGATTTCCCGATGAGACCTTCATCTTCATAAACGCCAATGGTTGCAACAGCCGCCGCACAGCTCACAGGGTGTGCATTGAAGGTCAAACCGACATACAAATATTTACCCCGCAGCGCGTCCATAATGCGGTCAGAAATGGCAACTGCGCCGAGTGGCACATAGCCACAGGTCAAGCCCTTTGCCATTGTGATCATGTCAGGCACAGCGTCAGTATGCTGAATGGCAAACCATTCACCCGTACGCCCAAAGCCAACCATCACTTCATCACAAATCAGCAGGATGTCGTTTTCATCACAGATTTCGCGCACACGTTCCATATAGCCCGGTGGTGGTGCATAAAAGCCCGGCCCGCCCGTTTGCGACTCCAAAATGATGGCCGCAATCGTGTCTGGTGATTCCATTTGTACGGTCTGGTTGACATGTTCCGCACAATGCAAATTGCAACTGGGATATTCCAACCCAAACGGACAGCGATAGCAGAATGGGTCCATGAAATGCACCGCACCCGGCACGCCCGGCTCGACTGCCGGACGGCGTGGATCAGCCGACACAGAGATCGCGCCCATGGTTGCACCGTGATAGGATCGCCATTTCGCAAGGATCTTCTGCTTGCCCGTGAACAGCCGCGCCAGCTTAATTGCGTTTTCGTTGGCGTCTGCCCCACCAAGCGTAAAGAAGATCTGATTCAAGTCCCCCGGCGTGACGTTGGCAATCGCTTCTGCTGCTTTGGAGCGCGCAGACGTTGCCATACTCGGCGAGATGTAACACAGCTTATCGACCTGTTCTTTAATGGCCTCAATAACCTTCGGGTGCTGGTGCCCAATATTCATATTGACCAACTGCGACGAAAAATCGAGGTATTGCTTGCCGTCAGCGTCCCAAAAGTAGACCCCTTCAGCGCGTTCAACCACGAGTGGGTCAAGTGCATCATTGACAGTCCAGCTATGCACATTGTGGCGTTTATCTAATTGTTTGATTTTGTCTGCGTTCATAGTGTTGTCCAAATTGGGGGGAATCCACGAATTACACGAATATGCACGAATGGAAGCTTTTGTAGCCATTGCGTGTGGATACGCGAAAATTCGTGATTATTAGTGATATTCGTGGATTCTTCCCCTTCCTCAGTAATACAAATCCACGCCATCTAGTTCGCGTTCGCGTTTGGCGACGTAGTCTTCTAGCGCTTGTTTGACGTTAGAGTCAATGGGCGGCGGCTCGTATTCTTTGAGTAATTGCTTCCAGAGTGTGTTGGCGCGTTGGGCCGTATCCGGCGCGCCTTGGGTCTGCCAGTTTTCCATTGACAACCGAGTGCTTAGGAACGGTTCATAGAAAGCATTACTAAAACGGGCTTGCGTGTGTGGCGTGCCAAAGTGATGCCCTCCCGGTCCCACTTCGGCCATCATATCGACGGCCAAAGTATCTTTGTTGACCTCAATGCCTTGCAAAAAATGCTGGAACATCGCCAAGTTTTCCATGTCGATCATCAGCTTTTCGAAAGAGATAGTGAGTCCAGTTTCCAGCCAGCCTGCACCGTGCATGATGTAATTGCTGTGGGCCATTACAGTGGGCCAAAGTGTCCAGAGCGCTTCATATGCAGACTGTGCATCATTAGAATTCGCGTTCGTCAGCCCACCATTACCGCGCGATGGCAAGTTGTAATAACGCGCCATTTGCGCCGCCATGACAGATACCCAACCGCCTTCGGGTGTCCCAAATGCGGGACTGCCCGAGCGCATATCGGCGTTGGTAGAGAAAGGGCCATAGAGCACAGGCGTATTGGGTCGGATGAGTTGCGCCAGTGCAGTCCCAGCGAGAACCTCCGCATTTTGTTGGGCAATCGCGCCAGCAATGGTAATGGGACTCATCGCACCAGCCACGATGAACGGCGTCATGATCAACGCTTGTCCGGCGCGGGCATAGCTAATGAGGCCACCCAGCATGCGTTCGTCATAGCGCAGCGGGCTATTGACATTGACAATACCCACAATCACCGGATCAACCGGAGTATCTAAGGCATCATCTCCAAACGCGATGCGTGCCATATTGAGCACGTCTTGCGGAATGATGCGATCATGGGCTGCGCCAGTAGTCGGCTTGTCGCTCAATGTCATATTCAGCAAAACGCGCTGCAAATGCCGATACGACACAGGCACATCCATCATTTCGATCAGCGCCACGCCAGTGCCATGCATCACGTTGCTCATCTGAATCAGCTTGAGCAGATTGGCAAAGTCGTCACGTGTGCCAGCGCGTTTGCCGGTGTCTAAATCGCTGATAAACGCAAACCCACCGCCCGGCAGGAAGTTGATGTGATTGCCACCGACAATCATGTCGCGTCCGGGGTTACGACCTTTGAGCGTGAACTTTGACGGCGCTTTAGATACAAGCTCCATAAGCAAGCCACGGTCGACCCAAACGTGCTGCGCTTTATGGTCAACCTTGGCCCCCGCTTTTTCCCAGATCGAGAGCGCTTCGGCATCCATAAAATCAATGCCTATATTTTCGATAATGTCTAAGGTGGCTTCGTGAATCTGCTCGACTTGTTCTGCAGTGCAGATTTCTAGCGGTGCGTAAGGATTGACAAGCTTTTTCCATGGCACGGCATGGAATGAAGAACGTTTGCGGTTCGCTTTGGATTGTTTACGACGGCGTTGTGACATAGATGCTTGGACTGTGTGGTGTTCTAATTCCTAGTCTAGTTGGCACGCTAAATTCGCGTGATATTGGGTCATGTGTATAAACACCCTCACGCCACTAGCGGCTGCTTAGCAACAGTGACTACGTAACGCTTCTCAAAGTATTCAACTTGCAATTCAGTGCCCGCTTTGGCAAATTTCTTGGGCAGATAGGCATACGCAATGTGCTTGCCAATGGAATAGCCCCCGTTTGCACTCGTAACGTAGCCAATACAAACATCATCTGCGAGGACGGGTTCGCCACCCATTGCCATGCCGGTTGAGTCGTTGAAGACTAACGTACAGCGTTTACGATTGAGGCCTGCTTTGCGCTGCGCCACAATCGCCTCACGTCCGATAAAGTCCGTCGCGTCGCGTTTGACGGTCCAACCTAAGCCTGCCTCAAGCGGCGTGTAGCTGGTGTTGATATCGTTGCCGTAAATCAAATAGCCTTTTTCTTTACTGAGCGAATCGAGTGCAACACTACCGACTGCAACTAAGCCGTGAGCTTGACCAACTTGCCAGACCGCGTCCCAAAGCTGCGAGGCAGCGTCACGCGGCACGTGCAGTTCCCAGCCTGCTTCGCCGACAAACGACATGTGCAGCGCTAAGCACTCAATTGCATTGACTTTGATGTTTTGAGACGTGTAATACGGGAAGGCAGTATTGCTCAAGTCAGCATCCGTAAGGGCTTGCAAAATGGCAGGTGCATGAGGCCCCCAAATGGCAACACCGCTCCACTCGGTGGTCACATCGCGCATTTGCACATCACCTTGCTGATGTAAGCGTAGCCACGCAAGATCGTGTTGACCGTGCAGCGTACTGGTAATGAGGAGATAGTCGTGTTCTGCACGGCGCACCACAATCAAATCGGCAACTAATTTGCCGTCAGCGTTGAGCAACGGTGTATAGGTAATTTGCCCCACTGGTTTATCGATGCGATTGGCACACATGCGTTCTAAGAAAGCCGTTGCGTTAGACCCTGTCACTTCAATGCGGGTCAAGCCATTGATGTTGAACACCCCAGCCTTGTCTCGCGTCGCAAGATGCTCAGCGGCCGCAATGGGCGACCAATGGCGAGAAGCCCATTCATCGCGTTCAGGAATTTGAGCCTGATATTTTTCAACCAGCGGCGCATTGGCGTTGTACCACTGCGCCATTTCCCAGCCTGCAAATTCGTCAAATGCTGCCCCCAACGCTTGCATCTGAGCGTGATACGGCGCATGTCGAATATCGCGCGGCTCGCCCCACGGTTCTTTAGGGTGGATGACCTGTAAATGCTGCGCGTAATGGGTGCTACTACGTTGCAAAATAAACGTTGGATCACGATGATAATCGTGGAAGCGATTCGCATCGACACGGTGAATATCGCAATCAGGCGTGCCGGTATCAATCCAACGCGCCATGGTACGCCCCACGCCTCCAGCGTGAGTCACCCAAGACCCAAGTGCCAGCCACAAGCCGCGCACGTCTGGCGTTTCACCCAGAATGGGATGATCGTCAATTGTGAAACCAAACATGCCGTTGAAGGCACGAGAGAAGCCGCTGCCGTCACAGGCGGGGAGCTGATTTTGCATGAGGTCCCACGCAGCATCAAAATCGGTTGGCGTAAAAGGCTTGATAGAGGACTTACCAACGTTCTCAGCTGAAACCATCAATGCTTGATGGTGGTAGCTACCAAATCCATACGCCTGCTGATGCTGACGGACATAAATCCCGTAGTCAAAGTAGCGCAAGTTTGGCATGCGTACGTCCACAGTTTCTGCCGCAAGTAGCGGTAATGGATCTGTCACAACATATTGATGTTGCGCAGCCAGCATCGGAATGGTGATGCCGACTTGTTCAGCAAGTAACGCGCCCCAGATATTGGTTGCCAAAATCACATGTTGCGCTTCGATCTGTTGACCAGATTCAGTCACAACCGCCGTAATGCGATTCTTTTCAGTAACAAGTGAGGTCACTGGCGTGTTTGCCCTAAACTCAACAGCTGAGCCGCAACGGGCAGCAAACGCGGCACAAATTGTGGGGCCGTGCGTCATGCCATCATGCTGATGGAACAAAGTTGCCTTGATGTCAGTGTGATTGATGTGGGGAAATAACGCCTCGCGCTCATCACGGTCGATGTAGCGGGCCGGTAATCCGCGTGCGAGGGCAAGACCATGGCGGCGTTTGAGTTCGTGTTCAGTCGCAGCAGTTAGCGCGACATCAAGGCCGCCAACGCGATAGAAACAGCCCAGATCTGAGTATAGATCGGCAGAGTATTGCGCCCACTGCGTCAGGGTGGGTTCGCCCGTGACGAGGCCTAAAACACCCGGCGCATGCGAACTCGATCCGTCGTTTTCAAACAGCTCACCCTTGTCTAAGACCAGAATATCTTGCCAGCCCCGCTCAGCGAGATGATAGGCAATGCTACAGCCAACGATGCCGCCGCCAACAATGACAGCCTGAAATTGCTCATTCCTTTCCATTCTGCTACTATTCAAGCCAAGAACACTGCAATTGTCAATTTATTCGCGCATCAAGCACAAAATAAAGATTATTTACGCGCAACGCGCACCTCGTTATGACCCTTACCGAACTCGATAAAAAAATCCTCAACGTGTTGCTACAAGACGCACGGATGCCTTTGGCGGAAATTGCCGCAACGCTAGCTGAACCAGCCTCTACTGTACGTGGACGCTTGCGGCGGTTAGAAGCCTCAGGCGTGATTGCTGGGTACCAGCCGATTTTGGACCCGAAGCAGTTGGGCTATGACATTCAAGCAGTGGTCGTAATCCAGCGCGATACGAATGGGCAGATCCAAAATATCTTGCCGCACTTGGAAGACATTCCAAATGTGACCCGACTGATTCATCCGCTAGGCAATATCGATGGATTGATCACGGTCTGGGCACGTAATATTGATGACTTGGCTGGGATTATCAGCAAGATCAATGAAGTGCCGGGCGTGATTCGGACGGAGACATTAGTGGTGTTGAATGACAAGAGCTTTGCGCCGCCGTTGGGGGATGTTTGGTAGCGGCCAAGCATGCACGAGGCGGGTTCCTTTTTATGATCTTAGTCTTGAGGAGGAACCCGCCTCGTAAGAGGTTAAGCCTAAGCCACGGGGGACTGGTCGAAAGCACAGTCTTAAATACAAAGCGGGTTCCTACTTATAACCTTGGTTTTGAGAAGGAACCCGCTTTGTTTTAGGTTTTTGGATTAGCGTTCTGTCGCCAGCTTCGCAACACGACGCCCAATTTCAACCGCGAAATTTGTACCGCGGTCGTAAGGGTAAATTTGGCTCATGCTTGCCAGCCAGACGCCTTCCATTGGCGTTTTGAGCGCTGGAATTTTGCTAGAGTGATTGACGAATGGCACGGGTTGACCGTAATTTGTACGGAAGATCCATGAGTCGCGAATCCAACTTTCATCGAAGTCAGCGTTGAAGCGCTTGATAGACGGAATAAAGCGCTCAATCATTTCTTCTTTCGTGAGCGACATCGCCTCGTCGTCCTGATCCACGTAATCCCCACAGTACAGCAGTGTATCGCCGCCATAGTGTTCAGCAGGCAGGAAATTAGTGTGCTCGACCATCGCCAAGAATGGATAGCCGGCTTCTTTTGGAAGATTGAACCAGTAACTGTCGGTTAGTTTTTCTTTGATTGCTAAGATCAATACAAATGCAGCCATACTGGTGAGGCCATTCAGCTTGCCAGTGTAACTTTCTGGAAGATCTGGCGTGATCTTTGCCATCAGCGCAGGTGAGGTAGTTGAAATCAGGCGGTCATAGGTTGCGACGCTAGAGGCCGTTTTGACTTGCACGTGTCCATCTACCCGACTGACGTTGGTCACTGGATTGTTATATTCAATCGCAGCGCCACGTTCGATAACTTGTTTGGCAAGTTCATCACAAAAGGCTTGGAAGCCACCTTTGTAAGTCCCAAGGCGTGGCGTACGCGTAATAATACGCGCCCACAACCAAGCCATATTGACCTTGTCCGCATACTGACCAAACTTCCCTTCGAGCATTGGTCGCCACAGCACATCGGTGACGCGTGGCCCCATGGTACGTTGCATCCAAGCCATAGCAGTGTCTTTTTCAAGATGCGTGCCGTCTTTGACCAGCAGTTTCAAGTATAGATAGGTGAACCCAAAGCGCATCTTGTCGATCAGGCCAAAGCCTGGGAATTTCAGCAGCGCGATGGGGGAGTCTAGCGCGTAGAACTTGCCGTCATAGTAGGCCACGGTTTCGGGACGCGGGAAAAACACTTTGTCACGCACGCCCATTTCCTCGGCTAAACCGAGCAGGTCAGCATCAGACGTAAACCAGTGGTGGTAGTACTTTTCCAGCGACCAGTCCCAGCCTTCAGCTTTGAAGCCAGAGGCTAGACCACCGGCTTGTTCTGTGGCTTCATACACTGTGACATCGTGGCCAGCTTTGGCAAGATCAAATGCGGCGGAAAGGCCAGCAAGGCCAGCGCCGATAATTGCAATTTTCATGGGAGTAGTAATTCGTAAGATGTAATGCGTAAGTTAGGCGTTTACGAGTGTGCTGGTTCCGTTGGTAGAGCCGTCGTTATCGGCAGAGGTGCCGTCGCTTTCAGCTTGCCATTCTTTGACTTGCGACCAACTGAGTCCTTCACGGGCAAAGAAGTAGAGACCTAGCACCGTTGGCGGCACCCAGAGTGCGATGTGCAACACCAATGTATAGGCCGTGGCAACCGCTTGTGGAATGCCATAGGCGGTGAGCACGGCAATGCCTGGGCCATCAAACGTCCCAACATAGCCAGGGGCAGATGGAATAGTCGTTGCTAAGTTGACAATGCCATTCATCAGCATCAGGGCGAAGAAACTGACAGAGAAATTGAAGGCGTGCATCACAAACCAGTATTTCGCAGTTTCAAGTAGCCAGATAATGACAGAGGTGAAGAAAATCATGATGGCATCTTTTGGCGAGCGTAAGCAGGCCAAGCCATCCATAAATTTATCGATGATAACGCGTGCTTTGTCACCAAGTTGCGTTGGCAACAAATTCAAGATTGGGTTGTAAATGGCGCGCGCCAGATCTGGGAACATTGCCGTCAGCAAAAACGCAATCAGCGCCCCACCAAAAGCGATGGTGCCATACAGCGCAACTTGACGAATATTGCCCACAAATCCAGATGAGCCACCTAAGCGTCCAAGTTCACTCAAGTTGAAGAAAATGAAACCGAGCATCACGACGCCATCGAAGATGCGCTCCACAATAATGGTGGCAAGTGAGGCACTAATAGCGACATTTTCTTTGCGCCGCAGTATGAAAGCCCGCAAGACTTCCCCAATCCGAAACGGGTAAATGTTGTTCCCCATGTAACCGATGGTGACAATTGGGAACATGGTTTTGACAGGGATAGCCTTGATGGGTCGCAGCAAGTAGTGCCAGCGCCAAGCGCGGATCACAAGACCGATCATATATGCGCCAACGCCTGGCAGGATCCACCAGTAGTTTGCGTGCCGAACGGCTTCCATTGCTTCGCCAAACTCAAGGCCGCGACCAGCCCACCATAAAAACAGTGCACTAATTGCAATGCCTAACCAAAATTGCCAACGTTTCATATGTGAAAAAGTTACCCGTGTTGTGGAGACTGTCAACTTAATAACAGTACCTTACAAAGTTAAGCATAAGCGGGTTGGCATTGTCAAAAAATTTAGAAAAGATAGAGAAGGACGCACAGTGAAGAGACAAAGTTCCAATCTCGACTAGCCCCTCATCTCCCTTAAAACACAAACGCGCGCTGTTTTGCAACACCGCGCGTCTGAATAGGATAATTCTTGATAATAATCTAGCTGCGCTAAACCTCTGGGATCATATTGTCGAGGAGCCGTTCTAGTGCCATTGTATGGCTGCAAACGTCACGCGCTTTGAAAAATTCACAATCGCATTTCCATTTGCCATTATCAAATGAGACCGCATGATCGTTGTTGTTACCACGAAAACTCACAGAAAATGCATCAAACTGGAACCGATCACGTTCCTGAGCATAATGCTTTGACTTTTGAATTTTACCGATCATTCCGTAATCCATGGTGTGCCTCTCCTAAAACTAGTGGGGTGGTTGTTCTCCAGCATTGTTGAGCACAGTGCGACAAGTGCTTAAACAAAAACACGCAGGCGTAGTGCGCTGCGTGTCATTTCAATGCTGTTTCCAGAAATTGGATATTCGATTTTGGCGAATTGCCTTCTAAATCCATGTCACGAGTATAGCAACATGACTAACTAGAGTCAACTGACGCAAACCATACGCAAATCTGCCGCTAACGAGACTTGGATATTCATAAAATTCTCCGCCCAGATTTAGCCAGCAAAGCGTACAAATTTAGACGCCCAAACAGAACCCTATGACTTTCGACACTGCGTATTGATTATGCTAGAATGACTCATTAGAGAAGGTCTCTTTATGGTTGAAGTTACAATCGATAGCATCCGCGTGAGTTTGATGTCACAGCACCGGATTGTGATCTTAAAAGACATCGATAGTGAGCGTTATCTCACCATCTGGATTGGCTCTTGCGAGGCAGATGCAATTACTGTCAAACTGCAAGATGTTGAAGTTGCACGTCCAATGACGCATGATTTGCTCAAGACGATGCTAGATCAGATGAATGCCAACGTGGCTCATATTGTGATTCGTGAACTACGAAACGATGTGTTCTACGCTTATATTGTCATTGATCGTGACGGGCAAGAGATTGAAATTGACTCGCGCCCATCAGACGCACTGGCATTGGCTGTCCGGCTTGATGTTCCGATCTTCGTTGAGAACGACGTCATGGATGAAGCTGCCATCACGCCAGAAAACGATGTGACAGATGATGACGAGCTAGATGATATTGATATCGAACTTGAAGATGACGAAGCAGAAGATGATACAGACCTGTCTGCATTCGCCGACTTCATGGATTCACTTGATCTTGATGATCTGGGTGATGACGACTAAATTACACCAATCCGCCTAAAATAAAACGCACCGCAAAAGGTGCGTTTTTTATTTCACATGATCTCTCTGCACATCTACACCTCTATCCTCGCGATTGTTTCAGGGCTAATTGTGCTTCTGTCTACAAAAGGCACGCTTGTACATCTGATTGTGGGTCGAATTTATGCCTTGGCAATGGTCACCCTTGCAGTAGCCTCCTTTGGAATTTACGAGGTGACGGGATCGTTCTACATCTTTCACGCCATCAGCATCCAAAGTTTGATTTTTGTGATTGCAGCCGTTGTCATTGCCCGGTTTATGCGAACAACACTCTCAAATTGGCAAGCTTGGCATGGTCGGTTTATGGTGTATTCCTACATCACGCTAATTGTGACGGGCACGGCGCAGTTCTTTGATCGTTTACCAATCGCGAATACGACACTGCGCGCACTAGTATTCTTGACATTACCCGCAGTGTTGGGCTGGGCATATTTCGAGTTCTACTATCTCAAAAAGCAACCAAACACAGACACCTAGCAGACCGTTCTACTATCGCATATCCACATATCCAACCGATTAAGTTACGATGAAATAGCACTGCTACATCTGTTTCCTCATGTAGAGGTAAGGAAGTTGCAGTACGCTTTGAGTACGTAACCTTATATTCCAATCTAGACTGTTTCCAAACAATATTTATGAAACGTGTTTCTTTCGGCATTCTGGCCTTAAGCCTTAGCATCTTGGCCTGTAGCCCCCTTACCAACGTTTTGCAATCGCAAACCGCACCGACCCAAGTTTTCGAGATTGAAGACGCGCCCGTAGAGCAAGCGCAAGTTGAATCGATCTTAGAAGACACCGCACCGCAGGCGACGGCAACCATCCCTGAAGACTCGCAAGCCCTGCCTGAAGTGCAAGCCACGCTGGAACCGCAAGCAGACGACAATATTTCTGATATTGAAACGACTGATAACGCAACGCCTGAGCCAGTTCAAGCTGAAGCGCAACCGACAGCCACGGCAGAACAACCAACGGCTATCCCAGAAGAACCCACTGCTGAGACCGCAGACCCAACACCAGCCCCAACCGAAGCACCAGCGATAAGTTTGCCGCAAGCGATGGCAAACGCGCTAGCGCAAGTTGAAATCGAGCCACGTAACTTGAGTGACGTGGCTGAGCGTCTCAAAGACGTGGGCGATATTCCGGATCAGGTTTCAACTACGCCCGCAAATCATCAGGTTGGAACAACGTTGACGTTCAATGCAACCAATACCTCGACGAATGCGTCCTTCCAAGTTGATGCCCGTCTCGTTGCCTTTACTGAGCATGTCTATTTCTTCGCCGACACTACGGTCAATCCTAATGTGGACGATGTCAATGCCGTGTTGAACATCTTTGAAAACGAGATTTATCCCACAACGCGCAATTTCTTTGGCAGCGAATGGTCACCTGGGGTAGATGGTGATCCGCATTTGTATATTCTGTACGCCCGTGGGCTAGGTGGTGCTGCTGGTTACTATGGCTCTTCGGATCAGTATTCGTCGTTGGCAAATCAATTCTCAAATGAGAAAGAAATGTTCTACATCAATGCCGATGCTGTGCCCGTCAATGGCTCTAGCATGCTCGGGATTTTGGCGCATGAGTTCCAGCACATGATCCATTGGAACCAAGATGGAAACGAAGAAAGTTGGCTGAATGAAGGGGCGTCTGAACTGTCTGCGTATTTGAATGGCTATGGTGCATCACAATTTGTGCCCTCGTTTTTGAACGCGCCAGATCTCCAGCTCAACACCTGGAGTGAAACGGGCTATGGCGGCGCACACTATGGTGCGGGGTTCTTGTTCATCAAATACTTCTTAGACCGCATCGGCACGGACGCAACTATTGCGCTTATCGGTGATTCTGCCAACGGGCTGACGTCAGTAGAACGAATTTTGGCCCAAACCAATCTGATTGACCCGGTCACCAATCAGCCCATTACGCTGGAAGACCTATTCGCAGACTGGGTTGTCACAAATTATCGTAACGACCCTGGCATTGGCGATGGACGTTACTTCTACCTGAACTATCCGAACTTCCAAACAATCAGCGGCCCAACGGCGAGCTATAGCAATTGTCCCGCCAATACTGGGCAGCAAACAGTCTCGCAATTTGCTGCGGATTACTACGAATTCACCTGCGCTGGCGATTACACGCTTTCGTTCCGCGGCAATAACGCCATCCAAGTGGTACCGACGAGCATGCACAGCGGTGAATTTGCCGCGTGGAGCAACCGCGTGGATAACAGTACCGCCACCATGACACGCAGTTTTGACCTCAGTGGTGTGAGTAACGCAACGCTAGACTATTGGACGTGGTATCGCATTGAGCCTGACTATGACTATGCGTATGTCGAAATTTCGACAGACGGTGGCAACAACTGGACCATTCTGCAAACGCCAAATGGCACAGATCGCAATCCAGTAGGGAATAGTTTTGGCTGGGGCTATAACGGCGAATCCGGCGGTAACAGCACGTGGATCAATGAACGCGTTGATCTAACGCCTTATGTAGGACAAAGCGTGCAAATCCGCTTTGAATACCTCACGGATGATGCTGTCAACCAAGCCGGCTGGCTGATTGACGACATCGCAATTCCTGAAATTGGCTACATAGAGAATTTTGACAGCGGATCTAGCGATTGGGAAACCAAAGGGTTTGTCGCGTTACGCAACGAATTACCGCAAACCTTTGGGGTGCAATTGCTGCGCGAAAATAATGGTACGACGACTATTGAAAAAGTCGCCGTGCCTGACAATCAGGCGTTTGACTTGACGCTCAACATTGCCAGTGGCGAAACTGTCACTGTGATTGTCTACGGAACCACGCGCAACACAACGCAGGCCGGCACCTACGAACTGTCGATCAATTAGACATCACAATAACGTAGTGCCACACAGCAGTGTGGCGGCTAGGCATCAAGCTAAGCATTTCTGCTAGCCGATTCCTGCGTATCTGTGTCATCCCGCACACGAACGAGCGACAATGAAGTCAAAGTTTAGATGGTGTGTGCGGGATCTCATTGCAATACTCCGCTACTTTGTAGCCTAGGTCCTAAAGAGATCCCTGCCGCTGAAGCTGTTGAGCTACTTTTGGACAAGTCGTTCGCGGCTGGGATGACACTTGTGCCTTCGTTTTTGCTAGCAGAAACGAATCTCTCAATGCAATGGCCACTAGACTGATATGCATGTGCCACACTGCGGTGTGGCACTACGTTACGCTTTCTTGTCGCGAATGCCGAAATCCCTCTAAGGCATACAACGCCAACGCTGCCCACACAATTGCATAGCCAACAAATTGCGCTGACGTAAATGGTTCGCGGAAAATTAGCACACCAATCAAAAATTGCAGTGACGGTGCAATGTATTGAAATATTCCCACCATTGCAAGTGGAATGCGCCGTGCGCCCGCGGCAAAGAAAAGCAGAGGAATGACCGTAACCGCCCCAGCTAACATCATCAATACGCGCACTGAAGCAGGTTCTGAGATATAGGAAAGCTCGCCACGCATCGCCAGCCAGCCCATAAACAGCAATGCTGGAATAAACAGAAGAAATGTTTCCATGCTGAGCCCTTCAATTGCATTGAGCGGCGCAGTCTTCCGTAGTAAGCCGTAGAGGCCGAATGTAATCGCTAAGATCAACCCGATCCATGGCAGCGTTTGTTCTACCCAAGTCAGGTAGAGAACACCTGTCGCGGCAACAGCTACAGCAATCCATTGCCCGCGACGCATGGTTTCCCCTAAGAAAATCATGCCGAGCATCACGCTCAGAAGCGGATTGATGAAGTAACCTAAGCTGGCATCCACGGTGCGGTTGACGCTAATGGCCCAGATGAAGACGCCCCAATTTGACCCGACCAAAAGTGCCGTCGTAATAAACGTGCGGAGCGTTCGGCGGTCCTGAAATGCAGGTCTAATCCAGCTTAGGTTACGCGTGACGAGCAGCACCAGCAACAGTGTCAACGGTGACCACACCATGCGGTGCGCCAACACTTCAAACGAATCAATATCGCGCAGCAAATACCAAAACAACGGCGCAATGCCCCACAGAAAATATCCAGTTAGTGCATAAACAATTCCACGTTGCATAAAGATGTATTCCAATAAAAAAACGGCAATGCGTTGATACACATTGCCGTTCTCAATAACACTGAAAGTCGCAGCGACTACTCGATATCTACGCCGCGTGGGAGTTGCAGCTCTTCTAAGCGCATCCGAAGTTCCTCACGGCGGGCAGCGGCAGCGTCTTTCGCTTCTAGCAAAATGTTTTCAACTTCTGTGCGGGCTTTGACTTGCAGGTCACGCCCAGACAACGGTGTCAACAATAAAGAGGCTACTGCACCTACAACTGCGCCACAGAGAGCGCCCGCAAGAAAACTCATTGGTCTGTTCATAATTTCAAGATCTCCAACAATAGTAACCCAGTTTTCAATAAACAGTTGTGCTTAGAAATAAAACTGCCCATCTACTGGCACAATTCGAAGATTGTAGTTTGTCACAAATTCGTGCAACTTCTCTTCCAGCTTTTCCCAGTTTCGGGTTGCAAACAAATCTTGGACAGCGTCATAACTGTCAGCAACAAACGTTACTAAACGTACTGGATAGTCACCATATGCCGTGTGCCATGCTTCAAATTCGCTGCAGCCAAAGTCTTGTAAGGCCGGTACAAACTTGCCAAGCATGAAGCGGTAGTAGGCATCAGACTCAACATTTAGGATGTCGTAGGAAAGAATGACTTTGTATTTTTGCGTTTCCATTTCAAGCGATCTCGGTCTATCTGTAAAAACCGGGTAGATTTTACCAAGATTGTCTAATTTAGAGATGACTAGTGCAAACTGGCCTAAGTAAGTATCCAGTACTATAGAGCCTCGGCCAGTTTGCTTAAAGTACAGCGTGTCAAGACTTACTGGATGCTTACTTGCGCCACGCTGTACTAGCAACTCGGCTAGCGGCCAAGCCTTACCTCCGGACGACAGGCTCAGCTTACCTGATATAGCTTGCGTAATCTATTCAAAAGCGTTATCCAGAACTCAGGCTCAATTAGAAAGCCAATGTTTATTCAGAACTGAGGGTAGATAAATAAAAAAGCCGTAGACGGTGATGACTACGGCTCAAGGTCTAGGCAAGACTGGGTCTAGTATTTACCAATCACCAAGGTGGCATTGTGGCCGCCAAACCCAAAGGAGTTGGACAGGATGTAGTCCACGCGAAGGTCACGTGCTTCGTTTGGAACATAGTCTAGGTCACAGTCTGGGTCAGGGGTTGTGTAGCCTATCGTTGGAGGCACAACGCTGTTTTTCAGCACGCCCGCAGCAATAATTGCTTCGAGTGCGCCCGCACCACCTAGTAAGTGCCCATGCATCGATTTTGTTGATGAAATCGCGAGTTTGTTGGCATGACCATTGAAGACTTCTTTGACCGCTTCCGTTTCCGTCTTGTCATTGAGCTTAGTCGACGTGCCATGCGCATTGATGTACTGCACTTGCTCGGTGTTGAGACCCGCATTATTCAACGCCAATTTCATACAAGTGACCGCGCCGTATCCAGCCGGAGCAGAGATATGATATGCATCATTGGTCAACGCATATCCGACAACCTCGCCAAAAATAGTCGCACCACGCGCTTTCGCATGTTCTTCACTTTCTAGCACCACAATCGCAGCACCTTCCCCTGGGGTAAATCCACTACGGTTGAGGTCGAACGGCGTACAGGCTGTTGCGGGATCTTGGGATTTCGTGAGTGCACCCATTCGGCTAAACCCTGCAATAATGACTGGATCAATCGCGGCTTCTGCACCACCTGCTAGCATGACATCTGCGGCGCCACGACGGATCATTTCAGTCGCCTCACCGATTGCGTTAGTGCCTGTGGCACACGCTGTGCTGACTCCAATATTTGGGCCGCGAATGCCAAAGCGGATCGCGACTTCACCACCGGGCGTATCTGGCAACATCATTGGGATCATAAATGGGCTGACTGAACGTGGGCCACGATCATTGTGCATGTTAACCCCCATATGGAAGCTTTGAATTCCTCCAATCCCGCTGCCAATAATGGCCCCAATCCGGTCCCGGTTTGCTTCAGTGACTTCAATTCCTGAACCGTCAAGGGCCTCATTGGCTGCAAATACAGAGAGCTGAGTTACCCGATCCATGCGGCGGGCATCTTTGCGGCCCAGCGCTGCAGCAGCATCGAACCCTTTGACCTCCGCAGAAACTTTATCCGGCACGTCGGAAGTATCAAAATGAGACGTTAGTCCAATACCGCTTCGGCCATTAAAAACACTGTCCCAAGTTTCAGTCACATTATTGCCGAGTGGGTTAATTGTGCCCATCCCAGTAATGACAACGCGTTTACGCATACAAATCCTCTCAAGGAAAAATAGTTATAGCAATAGTAATCACTCAGCAACAATGCCAAACACCTAAACGTTGAACATTTCAGATGTCTATATCTTTGGCATTCAAGTGCAACTGTCAAATTTTATGCACTGCTGAAGTCGTGTTCATCACTCAATGACATTGCCAATGGCCTAGATATTTACATCAGCCAATGTCCGGCATGGATGTCACACTATTTGCATTAACAACAATCTGTCGCAAAAGACACGCACGTCATTTGGATTCATGTCAAACAGCAGATTTAGACGCCGTTGAGCGTTCGACACTACCTGTGCCAAACGACTGTGGCAGGTAATTTTCAACTACGCCATAGAGATAGACCCCAAGAAACGCCCCGCCGAACGTGACCAGCGCCAACCAATGGCCACTCCCAATTTGCGCATAAATGGGACCTGGGCAAGCCCCAGTAATTGCCCAGCCCAACCCAAAGGCAATGCCACCATAGATGAGTCCAGGGTGCCACTGCTTCTCACGATATTGAATAGGTTCATGCTCAACTGAGACAACGCCAAGCCGTTTCATCAGCCAAACGCTTGTCACGCCAACAACCACTGCTGACCCAATAATGAGATACATGTGTGCTTCTTCAAAACGAAACATCTGCTGAATACGGAACCATGACACAACTTCAGACTTGACCAGTATGACGCCAAAATAGATCCCAACAAGAAAAGATAGAAATAGCTTTTTCATGTGCTTATCCCCCAAACAATGGCAACAGAACGTTGACCATCAATAATCCGCCAGCGAAAAACGCAATCGATGCGATCACACTCGCGCCTTGTAAATTCGAAATTCCGGTAATTGTGTGCCCAGATGTACAGCCGCGCGCATAGCGTGTCCCAAACCCGACTAACATCCCACCAAGCAGCAAGCGGGTCACACCCCCAAGGGAGAAATATGACTCTGGTAGAAACTGCACCGGCGTTGCCGACAAGAATTGACTGGCAAGAAATGCCCCGACCGTAATTCCAGCAACAAGCGCTAAATTCCAGAGGTTGCCACGCCAATTGTTATTTTTGAAATAGGACACAGTCGTGTTCGGCTGACAAATGGAATTGAGGTGTCGGAAACTACTTGAAATTCCAAAACTTTTATTGACTAACAAATACATCAGCGGCACGGTCAGTCCAATAAGCGGCCCAGCAACATACCAAGGCCAAGGTTGTAAAACTGCATTCATATAAATTACTCCTAGAAAACAAAAAGCCCGCGGCAAAGCGCGGGCAAAAAAGAACATTTTATGTCGTGTGCGCTTCCAAAGGTCTGGAAATGCACGAGGTTGAAACAGCGTTATTGCTGAGAACTACCGATTGGCATCTCCAAGGTGGGTACAACAGCAACAACATGTACAAAGGTGTTTCATAGTGTCAAGATTATAACAAGATAATTTTTACTGAGTCTATGGCTTTATGACAATCAATGCGGGCGAAATCTTACGCCAAATGTGCAAAGATAACAAAAGCGTTAGCAGCACCAGCAAATCTGTTGACACGCGCTGACGTGGAGAGCCGACTGCCAACAGAACAGTGATGCCAAAATTGTAGAGAACAACCAACAGGCTAACAGCGTACCAATAGATCAATTCTGGGGAAATGGCATGCTGCAGCACTTGCCGCAATGCGTTTCGGCTCGCAATTATTGCAAGCAGCCCAAGCGTACCTGCGGTGGTAATCAAAAACAAGCCAAACACCAAGAAGTGCACTATGGTGTAAATCAACTGCAAAATGCGTGAGCCAAATGTATTTAATTGACTTAGGTGCGGGAAGCTATACAGCACAATTGAATAGCCCACTTCTTGCAGATAATTCAATGGCGCGCGTTTGATGAGATCTAAATTGAGCGGAATGAGGAACTCAGACACTTCAACCGCTGGCAGCCCAAGCGCTGCTTCCAATTCTGGCATTGCATCCCAAATGTAATTTTGCGCCTGATGATCTTTCGCATTGATCAAGTTATCATCACGATGTTTGATCAGGATCTCTCGCACATTCGATTGCGAGTCGGGCAAACGCTCTACAACGCGATAGGTCTTGTGCGACAAGTTGACGCCTAACAATGGTGAAAACGTGCGTTGGTGAAAGTTGTTGCCGTTATAGGCAGACACGATTTGTACGGTTCCAAATAGAAAAACAAACACTGACAACATGACCATCACGGCCTGCTCACGTGATGTCCACCCCATCCACCACAGTAGCAAGACTGTCAGAATAATCGGCAGATATGCCATTTGGAAAGATGGCCGTACCAATGCACCAAACGCAAGCAAACTGCCTGCCAGCACTGCCCAAAGGAACGTGCGCTTAGTTGACAATCCCGTTTGGGCACAGGCTAAGCCTAAAATCAGACAAAATTCAGCAAGCGCGCCAGACAAGACGGACGTAGTTGCGCTCACAATCGGCGGGCTCATGGCAAGCAAAGCAAAAACACTCGTCAACCAGATTGAGACAGCATTACGTGACAGAACTGCCGTTACCACACACACCGCTGTAACGTGCAGCAACATCTGCACAATGAACAATAAGAGTGTCGGCTCCGGCGCTTGACCAAGTAGTAATAGAAATAGCGGATAGCCCACAGAGCGGAAATGCAAGGTGTCTAAACGTCCATCGGCAAGATCCATTGCGACATCAATGTAACCGCCGCTGTCGTTCGAAAAGTGCGGTGCTTCAGACTGCCACAAGACAAAGTACGTCAGCCCAATAATGCCAACAACGAGATAGAGCCAGCGTGAGCGCGTTTCAGATTGAGTTACCATCACGTAATCAGAAGACGCTTGTCATTAGCGACCGTAGAAATCCAATCAGATTGAAAGATTGGAAGTAGATCACGCTGATGAATAACCAGCCGACCAAACCAAGTTGGATGACGTTGCGTAAGTTCAGTCGATTCATTGGGTGGCACTATCCATAAAAGTTATTTCCCACGCCCCACTCGTATCCGGTGCACAAACGGTTTCTGTTTCAATCGGCGCATCGAGTTGCAAGTGATAGATACGACGTTTGCTGTTTTCAAACACCACTTCGATATTTAGCCCGTCTGGAATTTCGAACTGCGCTGACCGCTCTTCCATCCCAATATCTTCGACATAGTAGGTAAAGCCACGATTGATGAGCAACTCCCAGTTGTCATCATATGTGCGTCGCTCGTAAGTTGAAGGGAGGCAAGCAAACAAATCTTGCCGCAACCACCAAGGATACGTAATATTTGCCACGCGTGCACCTTCTGGTGCATGCGCATTGAGATATTGTGAGATCTCGCAAAAGGCTATGCCATCTACATTGCCGTTAGCACAGGCCGGATCATTCTCAACATAGACTTGCTGAAAACGCGCGAACTCTTGATCAAAATTGGAATAGCCTAGCAAGGTAAAGGCAATGACCCCCGTCACGATGACATTGCTAAGTGGGAGATGATCCACCTTGCGCCACAATTTGTCAGCCAGAATTGCAAAGAGTGGAAACAGCAAGACTAAGCTTGGTAATAAGGTCCGCACACTGACCAAGAACACAAAACGCCGCACGTAGTAAACAATGGAAAGAATGCCAAAAGTTGCCAATAACAAGGCCAGTCGATGTTTACGCCATGACTTTCCACGAATCGTAAACAAAAAGGGCAGTAAGCCCAACAACAAGGGCGAAATTCGGCCGATTTGAAATCCCTGCTGAATGTAAGTCAACTGTGCCCAATATTGGGCCACAATTTCTGTATCGGTCGTCTCTACGGTAAACCATTTTATGCGTTCAAACCCACCTTCTGGCGCGACTACGGGAGCATCATGACTTGGCGGATCTGGGACTAGGTCAGGATAAATCTGAAACCGATTTTGCAATTCTTGAGAGCGCAACGTTTGTGGCAACACGCTTGACACTCGCGCGAATGGAGACAGCGGTGATCGATACCAAAGGTCATTCTTGATTGAATGTGGCAACAGTGTCAAAAGGCTAGCAACGCCAAATGCAGCACTAACCAGCACCACTCTTTTGAGTTGCTCTGCAATTTGGTTTTCAATTGCCCCGTGATAAATCGCACGTAAAAGTTGCCAGCCAAAGACAACTCCAATTCCAATCGCAGTGATTGCAAAAGCTGGTTTACCCAAGGCGCTTGCCACACAGAACGCACCAGCGGCAGCACAGGCCCTTATGGACAAACGCTGTGGATCTAAGTTGAACACCATCCACACACCTGCTAAAGCATAGGCTAAAGCAAACATCTCTACCTTGCCGTCGTTGAAAAACAGATAAAAGCCGGAGGAGGACAGGAACAATACAATAACAAGCAACGCCGCACGGGTTGAGGCTTTTGCTTGTAACGCAAGATCAAAGACAATTGCCATAGAAGCCAAGCCAGTTAGCCAAGCTAGAAAGGCAGCCGCATGTTCACCGCTAAACAACAGCATAACGGCATAACTCATTTCGCTGAGTAGGCCACGCTGCATTGAGCCTTCGCGACCGACTGCCGGTAAAAGCTCACCAAACTCGGCTAGCATGCGCGGCGTAATCATGTAATAGAAAAATCCATCGCCTGAGCCGAAGCGCAGCGGCAAGAGTAGCGCACTGAGTCCGTAAGTAGTTCCAGTCAACAATAACAAGCTTGCCAGTAACGGATTGTCTTGAAACACCTGCGTTAGGCGAGTAAAACCAGACTGAAATACATGTAAAGCTGCCGTACGCGCACGAAACAGCGTGACCAGCAATACAATCGTTAGAATAGCTAAAACAATTCCACTGCTAAACTGTCGCCCAATCCCCAACAGCATCCAGAGAGAGCCTAGTAAAATTTGACCTAGTATGAATCGTAAACTTACTTTCGGTGACTGGGCAGGCGTATCTGTTGCGCCGAGCAACCAAGTTCCCAAGAGTATGCAAATCAATGCGTAGAAAAGCGCGACAAGCGCAGAAGATAGTATTATCATTTGGCGGCACCAATAGCGGTGCATAGTATCCTATTAGCCAGCTTTATTTGTCCACTGCCGTTACAACGGTCGCAAGACACTCGTCAACTTCGTGACAACACCCTCCGACTTCTTTGCAACATTAGCCAACTTCCAAGCTGCCACAGTGCCTTTCAAACAGCTTTCACTAGCTCGGAAAGCACGACTACAACTTGGCAAAATTGCGCCACCTAACGGCTGGCGACAATTAAGGGTTGCTGTTTTAGCATCTGGCACGCTGTCTCAATTTGCAGATTTACTCTGCGCGATGCTGGCAAAACAGCAGATTGCAATTGACGTCTACGAAAGTGATTACGGCAGTGTTCCACAGGCCATTCTAAATCCTGCCTCGGACCTGTATACGTTCGCGCCAGATGTGGTGATACTACTCACCAATCAGCGTGATTTATTGACGATCGGTCAGCTCAGCGCCGGTGCAGATATCGACGCACTGCAACGCGCCGAGTTGCAACATTGGCAAAGCCTTTGGCAAACTTTAGGCGAACGTACCAACGCCACCATTATTCAAAACAACTTTGACTTGCCCGCCGGTTCTGTCTTTGGCAGCATGGACCAGAAGCTGCGGTTTACGCCAAAGCGCTACATCCAAGAATTGAATCTGTTATTTGCAGATGCCATGCCAGCGCATGTTTTAGTGCACGATTTAGCCGGATTAGCAGCAACAGTTGGGGCGCAGTCTTGGCAAGATCCACGGATGTATCATCATGCCAAGCAACCTTGCACGTTAGAAAACTTGCCGCGTTATGCCCAAAGCGTCGCGCAACTAATTTTGGCATCCGTTGGCCATGTCAAGAAATGTTTGGTGTTAGATCTGGACAATACGCTGTGGGGCGGCGTAATTGGCGATGATGGCCTGAGTGGCATTGAGCTTGGACAAGGCTCACCCTTGGGTGAGGCGCATCTCGCCCTCCAGCGTTATGCGTTGCGACTCAAAGATCGCGGTGTCCTGTTGGCGGTTTGCTCCAAAAATAATATCGAAAATGCAGTGCAGCCCTTTCAGTCACACCCTGACATGCTGCTAAAAGAAGACGACATCGCCTGTTTTGTCGCGAACTGGTTGCCGAAGCCAGACAATATTCGCACGATCAGTGAAACGCTTAATATTGGTCTCGACTCGTTTGTTTTTGTGGATGACAATCCCGCCGAACGCGCGATTGTACGTGAATTTCTACCGATGGTCGCTGTGCCGGAAATGCCGGAAGATGCAGCTTATTATGTCCGCACGCTGCAAGACGGGCAGTATTTCGAAAGCATTACCTACTCTGCGGAGGATGCAAATCGCACTGCGATGTACAAGGCCAATCAGGCGCGGCAAGAACAGCAGCAGTCTAGCGTAGACATGGACAGCTTTCTGGGCTCGCTCAATATGGAAGCGATTATTCGGCCTTTTCAAGCGGCGGATATGGAGCGCATTGCGCAGCTCATTGCCCGTTCGAATCAGTTCAATTTACTGACCCGCCGCCATTCTCTGGAAGCGCTGCAACACTTTGCGCAAGATCCAAACGTGCTCACCATTTCCATGCGGCTCAAAGACAAATTCGGCGACAACGGCCTAATTGCAGTCTGGATTGGCATGGGTGACACCGAAACAAAAACCGTTACTATTGATACCTGGCTAATGAGTTGCCGAGTGCTTTCACGCGGCGCTGAGCAACATTTGCGCAATCACGTCGCCATGCTTTGTCAAGATGCTGGCTACGACACCTTAGTGGGCGTATACAGCCCAACTAAGAAAAATCGGATGGTCGCAGATTTGTATCCAAGACTCGGGTTTGAAGCGACTGACACCGACAATGTCTGGGCGTTAGCGTTGAATAACTACGCAGAAATCCCCACGCATATCACCACCCTTTCATGAGCAAATTACATCACATTGGCATTATTTTGCCGGACCAAAGCCTGTTAGAGATGTGGCTCCAATTGTTGCAAGCAAAGGTCGTGCGCGAATACTTTGTGGAAGAATATGGTGCCCACTGCATTTTCTGTGCGCTTGAGAACGTTGCAATTGAATTTATTGTGCCGACTACGGACAGCGTGCTCAGCAAATACAACCGGGGCATTGGCGGGATTCATCACATTGCACTGGAAGTGGATAGCATTGACGCTGAGCGTGACGTTCTAAATGACACGTTTGAGGCAGAGCTATTAGAAGCGGTCAATGTCAACGCCGGGCCAATCAACATCAACTTTTTGCCGCCGCTGCTAACGCGCGGCGTGATTATTGAGTACGTCGAAAAGAATGAGTAATCCCACCATTGAAGCCGAGATTACGGCTCACGCTCAGCAGTATCCACTCGCGGCTGAATTTGTCACCAACTTCTTTGCGAATTCAATCGTGCTGCTGCGGGGTCAGATTGAATTCTTGATTCTGAACCGACGTGAGCGATTTTGGCCGTTAGCAGAAAAACTGCTGCACCTCAACAAAAATATTGACGGTGAGCCGGAACGTGTGCTGCTGGAATATACACTCGCGATTGTGCGTGAACAAGCCATGTTCATGCGCACCGGCGAATATAAATACAGCACTGATTCGTTTCAAGATGCCTACGACGAGGTGTATAACAATCCAGACGTAATGCAAGCCTTTTACTTAGAAGGCCTATTGATGACGCACGCCTTCTGGCCGATTCATCTGGATATGCATCACTTTTTTGAAAGCGAGTTCTTGACCGCGATTGCGCAAGATGCAGCCCAAGGGGCCGAATTCGGCTTTGGTCATGGACTGTACCTGTACGAAATCTTGCAGCACGTGCCGAGCACACAGGCGCTGGGCTATGACATCAGCCAATATGCTGTTGAGTTTGCAACGCACTTGTTACAGAAAAATGATGTTCCAACTGCGCGGTTTTCGCTGGGCTTAGGGGATGTTAGAGAGTCATTGCCACACACTGATAATTCGCTTGATTGGGTCGTGTTTGCGGAAGTCTTGGAACATATTCCAAATCCGCAGTTTGCGTTGCGTGAGATCGCGCGTTGTTTGAAACCAAATGCGCCTGTCTTTGTCACCAGCGTCGTGGACAGCAACGCAGTAGATCATCTGTGGCTCTTCAAAGATCTCAGTGAAATTGATACGATGTTAACGGACAATGGGCTACAAATAAAAGCGAGACAAGCCTTTGTCTTGAAAGATTACGATCCAAACACAAAAGATCCGACAATTGACGTTGCCTACGTGTGTACCAAGGCATAATTTTTACAATGACAGCACAAGATATTCAAACCAAACTCGAAACTATTTTCCATGACGTGTTCATGGATGACTCCATTAAGCTGAACACAGACATGACCGCCACCGACATTGAAGGGTGGGATTCGATGACCCACATCAATCTAATCTTTGCTTGTGAGCAAGAATTTGGAATCAAATTTACGTTGGCCGAAATTGCAGGGTTAAAAACCGTTGGCAGTTTGATGGATGTAATTGATGGGAAGGTTGCTGGATAGAGAAATGAGTCCAGCTAACTGTGGCCTTGGTTCGTGTCATTCCGAGCGCGTTTGAACTTACACTGAGTAGTTATAGCGTTTCGGCGCGAGGAATCTGATCATTGGATCGACGGTAACAAAGCATCTTTGTTCAGATGCTTCGCGCGCCAACCATCCTGAAAATATCTAAATTTTTTTCGTTCGCGCTCTGCATGACATGACTGTCGTATCGAAACATTCCCAACGGTTTGAATACTTCGAATTTATCCTTATCTACTCCCGCAGCCCTGGCGGTAACTCAAACATCAATGGAATAACAGCGTTGTCAATTTTTGCTTGCAGCGCTGCCTGATCAATTCCAGTCAACAGACTGTCCTCTGGCAAGTTCGCAAAGACTTGTTCTAACAACACCTGCGTAATAAATACCTCAGACGCGTGGATGGCGTCCCACATGTAACGGTCGTCAGCACCTAGCGAACTTGGGCTGAGTGGTGCATCAAGCTTTAGGCCAAGTGGTGCTAGTTCATTGTCTAGCGTGGTGATCCACTCCTCCCACCACGGTGCCATCACGGAATCATTTGCAACAAACTCAACCAGTTCGTCTGTAAACGGCGTGGCGAACACATGGACTTCAATGCCCTGTGCTTGCAGGTTGGCTACAGCTTGCACAAACTCTTCAACATGATCTTCTGACAGCTCTGGTGTACGGGTCCATTCGTCATGTTCGTATTTGAACCGATCAATAATGGGCGGGACGTGAAAATCCACATGACGCGGATCATCGAGATAGCGCTGGATGAGGTGCGGTTCGTAGGTCGTACTGCCATCGGGCCGGAAGCCTTCACCGTTGGTCAGCGTAAACTCTCCAATCCCGGCAACTTCATAGCCAGCGACAACCGTATTGGCATTCGGCAACTGCCGCAAGCGTTGATAGCCACCTTCGAAGAGTAACTCGCGCCAAATGGCCCAGCGTGTATAAAAATCACGCGTTGCATCGGCTTCAATTGCCTCTGTCGTCAGCCAATTGTTCCCTTGATGTTCAGCATCAAACCAGCGTGGGAACATCCCAATGATGATGACCTCTGGGGCAGGCACAGTGCCGTCCTCAATGAGATCAACAAACCCAACGAGGTCATTGACACCTTGAATGAGGCCACCCCCGTTGTACATCACATCGTCGTGGGGTGCGAAAATCTCTTCGCGAATTTGCATCACAGAAGATGCACCTAAGATCAAAATGTCTGGTTCAAGCGCTTGGATTGTGGCGATTTTGTCGACGTTGAATTGCTGTCCAAAGCGAAAGCGAAAGTACATAAAGTCATCGCCAACGAGGTGTCTTTCAGCAATTCGGTCTGCACTCCAAGACTCACCCGTGCGATAGAGTTGATATTCCATTAGGCCCAACCCAACAAAGACAGGTAGGCAAAATAGGAGAAAGCGAGTAGCAAGCGTGCGCATCAGAATTGGAAGTAGATGAAGGGCGTGTAATCAATGCGGGCGTAGGTGAAAATGAGCCACGCTAGCCCATAGTACGCAACCCAGCGTCCCATGACCGGCCAGTCCGCAATTTGCAGCGGATGAATGCGCTTACGCTGAATGTACTCGATTACAAATAAACCGACGACAAACGTCAGCAAGAGCGGCATTGGCACCAGTTTCGAATAAATGTCAGTGGAAATGCCAGTCGCCAACCACGACTCGGTCAGCATATGTTTAATCATCCCCAGCGCATGCAGCAATGATGTCGCCCTAAAAAAGATCATGCTAAACGCAAAAACCGCATTGGTCATGACAATGCTGAGCAAGATCGTCGCGGTGCGTTTGGGAGTCAGGTATTTCTGGTAGAGAAGGTATGGCAGTTGCAACAAGCCTTGGATCACACCAAACATCACAAAGGTCCAGTTCGCCCCATGCCAGAGACCGATCAACACAAAGGTGATCATCAGATTGACGGCATGGCGCATGCGCATACTCAAGCGCCGACTGTGCCCCAAAAACGCCAGTGGGATAAAGACATAGTCCCGGAACCAAGATGACAGTGAAATATGCCAGTTTTGCCATAGCTGCCGAATAGACACCGACTGCAACGGATAAGCAAAGTTGCGGCTCAATTCGAAGCCAAACAGCTTGGCAGTCCCAATTGCCATATTGGAATAGCCAGAGAAGTCACAGTAGACCTGCAACGCAAAGAAGAACGCCCCTAGGGCGACATCAAAGCCGGTAAATGCGCCATAGTTACCAAAGACCAGGTCAGTGACAGCGGCGAGGTTGTCTGCAATGACAACTTTTTTGAAAAGCCCCCAAAGCATCATCCGCAGACCGTCTTTAGCGTTGGCAACGTCTAGGATGCGGGCTTTACCAAACTGCGGCAACAAATGCGCTGCGCGCTCAATGGGGCCAGCCACCAACTGCGGGAAAAAGCTCACAAACGCAAAGAACGCGATGATGTCTTTGGTTGGTTTAAGTTGCCGCCAGTAGATATCGATGGTGTAGCTGAGCGTTTGGAAGGTGTAGAAGCTGATCCCGACTGGCAAGACAATGCGCAGGGTTGAGAAGCTTGGTTCTAGCCCGACAGTGGTGAGCAAATCTGCAAAGGAGCCAACAAAAAAGTTGTAATACTTGAAGACCCCTAGCAAGCCTAAATTGCTGATGAGGCTAACATACAGCCAGCGACGCCGGACGGTGTCATCATCGCTCGCATCCATCCGTAGACCAACCGTATAGTCCACAAAAGAACTAAACGCAATGAGCCCCAGAAAGCGCCAATCCCACCAGCCATAGAAAACATAACTAGCAATGAGTAGGAATAGATTTTGCCAACGAAGCTGAAAGCGTTGAATTGCCCAGTAACTGACAAACACAACGATTAGAAAGATGGCAAATGCGATGGAGTTGAATATCACGGAAATGTGAGGCTCAGAGAGAAAACCACGAAATCACACGAAGAAGCACGAAGAGGTTTTGAGTTAGCCTTAGATTCTATAAGCCGATATCTTTAGAGTTTGTGAGCAGACAGAAAGCATAAGACATTAAATCTTGATGAAGCCTTTCTTCGTGACCCTTAGTGTCACTTCGTGGTTCCAATTCATGAGCCAGGACTCCCACAAGGCTGAGTTTCACTCGCTTGCCACCAAGCCGCTTCTGAGAGATAGGCATACGGTAAACGCTCTGTACGTCGTTCAAGCGAGCTCCCTACCCCAGCAGCAGCATGCGGCCAACCGGCCACTTCTGACGTGTGATAGTGAACGCGCAACACTGGAACATCGTCTGGATTGGACAATTCGACTGCTTCACCTTGGTCGCGCAAGTCGTCTGCATAAGCACCGAAGACGGTGACCCTTGGACACAATTCAGTCAAAGCAATTGGGTTACGCGCCAAAATGAGGCGTTCGCCCACAGCCAATGTTGTATCCGGCGGAAAAGTATACCGGATGCCAGCAGAAAAATAATATCCACTCAGATCAATCTCTGTCACCCCCATATTGGCCAATTCGACAAACTCAGCAAGGTCAGCACCCAAAATCGATTTGTCTGGCTGATACATAATTTCGCTAATGACAAGACCATTCCAATTGCTACTGAGTGGCGCTTGAGTTTGCACTAACTGCGAGATGTCATCAGTTGGGATCCCAAGTGCAGCATATTGATCCTTGAGGATTGTTGTACGCTGAGGCAATATTTCAGTTAGTAAGCGTTCGCGTTCTGCCTCCCAGTCTGCAACTGTGTAAAGATACGGCGGCTCATTGTCACGAAACGCATGCACATCGCGCCGATAGTCTCCCCAGCGGACCGACTCGGCTAAGATGGCTGGCGCAACTTCAGCCGCGACAGCTTCATAACGCGTCACTAATGCTTCGGTCGATAGCGCGCCGCCGTCAACAGTGTGATATGCCAGGCGCGCCGCTACATCATTCCGAAACTGTTCACTTTCAAGTAGAGAAATAAATAACGCCTGTGGGCCAAACTCTTCGGGAGCATTAGCAGCCGTGTTGTCATCCAGATTGCGATACGTCTCTTCAGCATCCCAACTGACAAAGCGCAGACCAACACTCTCAGTTGGATTTGCGACCGCATACCAATTGCTAGTTGGCTTGAGGCTAGCATTCCCGCCAAGGTGATTTAGCAGCATAAAGTCGATAAAGTTAGCAACGTCAAGAACATCAGCTAAGGCGGTATAGCGTTGCTCTGGGTCAGACGTATTCAAGGCTATGTCTTGAATTGAGTCCCACGTACTGATTGCTATTGAAAGCGGCGAATTTCCGTTCTGGGCTTCCCATGTCTCAATCTCACCGCCTAAGTAAGCGCTAGCCCAGTCTGGAGTGGGCCGTTCCATCAGATTGTAAACACCCCAATACAAGCCGTTGATGTACAAATGCACAACTCTTCCTTGGCCGGCAAGTTGACCCATTGCCAGTTGAGTGCGACGTGCAAACTCATCGCGAGTGTATTGCGCCATTGGACGGTTCGTATGATTTTTGGTCACCCACGCGAGGTCATAGCCCGCTTTGAGCACAATCTCGTTGTAGGCGACATTAGCACTCGCGGCATCAAACAAAGGGGCTTGCAAAGTGCTTTGGCCGTATTCTGTTCTGAAAACAATCCGGAAAGAGTGTTTGGGATTGTGTACCGGTAAGCGACTGCTGTGACCTTGAATACGTACGCCAACGTTGGCAGAAAAGTCTACTAACGAGTCTGAATGCGGCAGATATTCAAGCGACGCTGCTCGTTCCCATTGCCGTCCTGACCAACGCGAGTTTTGATACAGCCCTGTTTGGCCAAAGATATCTTCAACATCCATCACCAACGACATGGTTGGAATGGAACGCCAAGCTTGTTCAAGAGCAGCGTCAAGTTGCTCAGCCTCAAGCAACTCCGTGTCTAGGCCATAGTCCATCGGAAGTCCTTCGCGTTCAGCAGGATAACCCTCAGGGATACCATCAGCTTGGGCCCGCGTTTGACTTGGAAAGAGATAGGTTTGGGTTTTGCTGAGATGTGGCACTAATACATCGGCACTGAGCACAGCACGCACAACAGTATTCTTCTCAATTTGAATTGGCGCTGTAAATCGCTGGCCGTTTTCCAGAGTGGGCCATGACCCATCTAAAGTGTAAATAATGTCTGCTGTTGGTAAAGGCGACTCGAGCGTCAGTATAAATGGTTCATCGTAGAGACCATGCGGATGCGAAAACGAGACTTGCAGGAGCTCTGGTGCAACACCAACGCGGTTCTGACGTTCTGGAGATGGCTCAGCCTGATAGCCAAACACATCATCAGAAGCAGTTCGAACAAAGGCCACATTGCTGAACTGCTGCGGATATTCTATTTGATCAATAACGATGGGAATGCCATCAATTTGGCGGGTCAACAGCAGCACATCGGCTTCCGAAGAAAGCTTGAAATTGGTATGCAGTTGGCCTTGGCGGGTTACTGTATCTAAGTTGGATGCAAAGACAACGAGGTAGCTGTTCGCTGGAATAGCGATAGCAGGCAACGCCCACTTGAGTGGATTTTCAATATCATCGCTCAGAAACAATTGATCTAAGCTTTGTTGTTGAGGGGCTGGATTGTGAAGTTCAATCCAGTCATAGAATTGACCATCGGCTGCGGCCAAATGTGTTTGCGACGCAGCAACAAACTCGCTAATGTAAATCGACTGTTGCGTTCCGACTGGTTGCGCAACCGCACAGCCTGACAGAACCAAAGCACACCCTAATCCAGCAAAAAGCGCTATCCATCTATTCACGGTTCAAAAAAACTTCAACGGCGGCTAAACATCCCAGCATCGAGAGACCTAGCTCAAGCAACTCGCCAGCGTTTATAAGAAGCCGATCCACCACGATAAAGACAATAAACACACCAATCGCAAAGATTACGAACTGACGCGATAGCGCTGGATATTGCCGCAGCAGATTCACGCGAGGCTTGAGCAACGGAAACGCGATCCAAAGGATCATATTCACAAGATAAAACAACGGATTCAGTATCCGCGTGATATTCGTGAAATACGAATAGAACGGCATTGTCTCAGGCAGTCCGAGTATCACGGCTAAGTTGAGGTTGTGCAGATTGGTTTCGTCTTGCTGATTGACATCGGCAAGGGCTTCTGGCGCCTCAAAGCCAAGTAAGTGTTGCCCCCAGCTAATCTCTTCTCCAAGCGCAAAGAAACACATTAGTGTCAGTAGTACTAACCAAGGCGATTTCGTGCGCCAGGCCGTCCGCCCGAAAAAGACTGTCGCAATTAGCCATAAGATGGCCTCAATTGCCTCAACGACTCCTTCTGGGTTGACTAAATCAGGTGCAATACCAATCGCTACAGAGAGGTCGTAAGCCGCGTTAGATCCAATCCAAACGCCGAGCAAGATCAGGTAGCAAGCAGCCAACACAACGGCAAATAAGAGCAACAAACGACGTTGAATCATGACAGTGAATTTAGAAATTCAGACAAGCAGCTAGACTTGCGTCTGTGCAGTTATAGAGCGGGATTTGCACCATCACAATACTATAGATGTTGAAGGCAACTAACATGATGAGTAACCCAATCGGAAAATAGCGCCGGAATGACGGCCATTTGATGACATTAGAAAGCCCAAGTGCTAATAACAAAGAGAACGTTGCATAAGCAGTGCTGCCATGCCGCGTGCCCGCCCACACAAACACATTGACCTTATGTGGAAAGATGAGCACACGATACAAGATGACGATTGATGACGCAAACGCAAACACCAGCAACAATTGATACAGCTTGTTTTTTCTAAACTGCGGCAACAATTGCAACAATCCGATGAGCGCAACAACGGTCAGCAGATACAGCGGCAGAAGTTGTGCGCGTGTCAAAGCAGGATGAATACTGTTGAACGAGCCCCAATAATTACTGAGTAACGCACGCGGGGCATGCAACCAGCCCGTCCAAGTGCGCTCTAGATAGTAAATTGACCCTAGCTTCACATTCAAACCCAGTGTCCGCAGCCGAGAGTCGGTTTGGCGCCAAGACTGCTCAAAGCTGCCATTCCGCAATAAATTCCCCGTCAGAATGATGTCTTCAGATGGAGGTTGTTCAACTACACCAGAAAGCAGAAATAACCCATCAAAAGCGATGACATCTTCATAAATCTGGTTTTCTTCTGGCGCAGTAATGCCAACCGCAAGCGTTTGGATGTCCATTGGCAATGTATACGTTGCGGAGAAGTATTGCCAATCAGTGCTAGCGTTTGTTGAAAGAGTAACCGGCTCAGCAACTTTTTGATCATTGACTTCTACATACACCTGCGCCAGATAGCTTTCCGCAAGCACGCGATACCAGCCACCAACAGTCACGGTTTCACCAGACATTGCAACTGCGTCTGAATTGACCAAATACTGAACAACCGGCTCTTTGGCACGAAAGTGTGGCAATACCATCGCCGTCTCGCCAAATTTCGCATCAGTCGTTTGGGTCGGAAACATTGGGTTGCGGGGGCCGTAACTCGTGTAGACGTCTTGGTAGAACCAATATGCAGCGCCTGGCAAGTTGAAGGGGCGCACAACGACCATGCCAACGATGCCAATCAACACGAGACCGAGTAACACTGCATAGCGTATTCGTGGTGACCAGCGCACCCAAATTGCAAAGGCTATACCTAACATCAGCGGAGCCATCGTTTGCACGCGAATTGTGATTAGGAGACAGCCAGCAGCAAGTAACAGCCAATCTTGCCAGTTGAGTTTTTGACGGTTAACAATCCGAAACGCGAGCCACAGCAAAAGAGCGCCACCTACGCCAGCAGCGCTTTCTAAGTTCATGCCGCTATACAGATCGCTAATTGTGGGGGTGAGCGCCACTAAGGTCGCGGCAGTTTGAGGAATGAAAGAGTCGCTTGACGTTAGCGACTTAGCCAGCCGCCATGTGAGTAAAACCAACCCCAGGTGTAGAAACAGATTTCCAATGCGGGACCAAATAAGAAGTGCATGGTTTGGAAGCCACTGAAATGGCGTGAGGATAAGTTTTTGATAGAAGCGGTAGAGCAGTCCTTCCTGGAAATTGCTTGCTGCGTAGCGACAAAATTTGTCGCCTTCGCAGTCGCCTAATGCTTCGGCTAATGGAACTAGGGCTACTTTGACATGCACGTCTTCATCGACATGGTAATCACCAAGAGGTTGATTTTCACGGCCCCAAGTCAAATCTGTCGATAAATCGAAAGTTGGCCTTGAAACCGAACGCAACACTCCGATGCCAATGATCAAGAAAATCAGAAGCAATAAAAAGCGCTCTACTCGTAGCGGCGAACTATTGCGAGTGTAAGGTTGCATTTGCCTTAGAACTGGAAGTAAATAAATGGTGCTGCATCAACTTTGCCAAACACTACAATGATAAGCGCTAGCGCGTAGTAAATTGACCAGCGTGTCCAAGTCGGTAGAGAACCAATCTGCAAGGGATGCACTTTACGTCGCTGCAAAAATTCAGATAAAAACAGACCGGACACAAAAATACAGAGCAACCCAAGTGGTAAGAGGTCCGGATAAGCGTCG
>JAHDIM010000007.1:0-5807 GCA_020630805.1 Anaerolineales bacterium | reverse complement strand
ACCGGACACAAAAATACAGAGCAACCCAAGTGGTAAGAGGTCCGGATAAGCGTCGCGTAGCAATGTTGTTTGCGACCAACCGCCATTCATCAAAGCGGTGAGAATTTGCATTGCATGTGCCAATGTTGTGGCCCGAAAAAAGACCCAAGCCAACACCACAACACTATTGGTAACAAGCCAACCACCAAGTTGCGCAGCCAAAGACATGTCTCGATTTTTCGCAGTTCGAAAGAAAATGCGCGGCAGATATAACAATCCATGCAGCCCACCCCAGATCACAAACGTCCAATTGGCACCATGCCAGAGACCACTTAGCAGAAAGGTAACTAAGATGTTCCGAGCCTGTTTGATTGCGGTGACGCGACTACCACCTAAGGGGATAAACACATAGTCTCGAAACCAAGTTGACAACGAAATATGCCAGCGGCGCCAGAAGTCTTGGATGGATGTCGCAAAGTACGGATACGCAAAGTTACGCATCAACTCAAAGTTCAGCAATCTTGCTGTCCCAATGGCAATATTGGAATACCCCGAGAAATCGCAGTAGATTTGCACAGCAAAGAAAACCATTGCCAGCGCCACATCTAGTCCAGTAAATGCACCAACATCTGCATAAACTAGGTCTACTACCGTTGCCAAATTGTCAGCGATGACAACTTTCTTGAAGAGGCCCCACAGAATGAGGCGTAGGCCATCTTTGGCTTCAACACTGTTAAATCGGCGCTCCGTTGTAAATTGCGGCAGCAAGTTCGCGGCCCGCTCAATTGGCCCCGCGACAAGTTGTGGAAAAAAGCTAACAAAGGCAAAAAATGCAACGACATCCCGTGTCGGCTCTAACTGTTTCCGATAAATATCGATTGTGTAACTGAGCGTTTGGAAGGTATAGAAACTGATCCCAACCGGCAGAATAATATTCAGCGTGCTGACATTAGCACTTACACCAATGCCGTTTAGGAGTTCAACAAAGGATTGAGTGAAGAAGTCAAAATATTTGAAGAACCCAAGCAGTCCCAAATTAGTGAGTAAACTCACGCTCAACCAGAGTTTCCTGCGCTGGCCCTCCGCTTGGCTAAGCCTTAGTCCAACCGTGTAGTCCACAATAGAACTAAAGATGATCAGGCTTAAGAAGCGCCAATCCCACCAGCCATAAAAAACATAACTAGCCAGCAACAAAAATGCATTACGGACGCGAATAGCGCGACTTGGAATACACCAATACGCCCCAAAAACACCGATTAGAAAAATCGCGAACGTTAGCGAGTTAAAGACCATTAGGAGTCGTTTCCAAGGATCTCAAGTAGGTGCTCAGCTAAAGCACGGCCAACAACGTCATTTCCATACGCATCCCAGTGACTGTCAAACGTATAGTCGTGACGCCGCTGTGTCTGTTGATAGTCACGGTAGAAGATTGGGTGCAATTCTAAGATTGACGTTTGTGATTGCAGTTGGTCAGACAATTCTGAGTAAAACAAGTGTCCTTGGGTAAAATCGCTAAATTCTGGACTCTCATAAACCGTCTCTGGATCAACACCCAGCAGCAATACAATGTTTTGTGCTGTCGTTTGTTGCGCAAGCCAGTCTGCGAGATAGCGCGTCACCTCAGTTTCTAAATCTTCAACGCGGCAACCATCGTCTAAGACTGCTTCTTCAGTGGCATCAGAAATGTCCTCCGTCGGACTTACAAAGGAAAAGACGTCTCTAACACTGCGAACACGATCCACCACGTCCCCAACTGTGTCACCAAAGTCAATCCGCCGGTTGAAACGCAGGTAGCTTAGCGTCGCAACTCGATCGTAGACAACAGATTGCAAAGGCACACTGTATGGCTCGGGAAGGAGGAGTTCTAACTCAGAGCCAGCACAGCCAAGATGCAATTGTCGCGAACTTTTGTCGGGATCATCATAGGATCGACGAATTTCATCATCGCTGAATTGAAAAACGATGACATCCGGCGCAAATGTGTCTTGTGTATACTCCATCACCCGCAGCATGGTGGCTAAGTTATTGCCTTTATATCCAAATGCATAGACGGCAACATCATCCCCTAGCGCCGTCTGAGCCACTTGATCAAACCGTTGGTCTACATCAATAAAAAGACCATCTGTAATGGAGTCACCAATAATAGCCACAACCGTTTTATCCTCAGGCTGCGTGACCACAAACTCGGTCGCAGCATTCCAGCCTTGACTATTGATGTGCCAAGGCGCTTTCACCTCTGCAGTCGAACCACGCGTATACATCCCAGTCCGCGCATAAGTAGGATCGTATTTGTGGAAGCCATATTCAGAATCGTAAATAATTCGAGGTGTTTGGGTTGCGGGGATTATGGTTCTGAAAAAAATCTCAGAAATAATCACAGCACCTACGCCCCAAATTAGAAAGCGAAAAAGATACTTTGGCATAAAAAAGTCTTGGGAAGTCGTACTACGTTGAAGTTGTGGCGATTCTCTAGAAATAGCCTTCGTTTACAAAACGGAGCATTCTTAGCAAATTGACCTAAGTCAGGCAAAGAATTATCATCATGCAGCTTTGTGAAAGCAGGTCACTGTGCTGAAACTCCAAAATCGTCTCTCTTTACGCGCACTGCGTACACCCGCCAACCGCATTATGGTGAAAACCATTCGGCGCAATGTGCGGCTGTTGGTCATCAATTTTGTTGGCCTATTTTTCGCAGCGTCTTTAGAAGGCGCAACGCTCGGACTGATCTTCTCTGCCTTAGACGCCCTGTCTGGCAGCGGCGGTGGCGCATTATTTTCAGCAGCCTGGATCCAAGACTTAGCCCTCACACACTGGCTACTCAGTCTTGAACCGCTCACGCTCTTTGTCACATTGGTCGCCATTGCTTGTGGCGCACAAGTATTACAAAGCCTTGCCACGTACACTGGAAAACTTTCAGCACGGATGATGAATGCTCGTGTGCAAGCGCAGCTCCAAGAAACAATTTTTGCGCAAATTATGCGCTTTTCATTTCCGTTTGCCAGCAGCTACAAAGTCGGCGACCTCATTAGCTACGTTAATGAAGCGGCAGAAACTGTAAAGGTTCAAATCCGGACTGTCAACATCCTCATTTCAAGCGGTCTGACAGCGGCGGTTTACATTGGGGCGCTCCTGCTAATTTCAGTCCGCTTGTCACTCATTTCCGCCGGGATCGGGCTAGGGATGATCCTGTTACAACGCTTCCTACTCCCACGCATTCGCCAAGCGTCGATAAAGTCTACAGAAAGCATTGTTGACATCAACAAGTTTGTCACCGAAACGTTGCAATCTTTGCGCTTGGTGTTTACAGAAGCACGCCAGACTCAAGTCGTACAAGGCTTGCGAGATCTGAATGTACCGTTTGTGCATTACAAAGATCAAAAAGCAATCTATAGCGAAGCAAGTACGCCTGTCAACCGTTCGCTGGTAATTTTGGCAGTTGGCATTTTGCTCATTGTCGGGTCGTTTGTCGTGGGCGATTCAAGCGCGCAGGTGCTGCCTGCACTTGGAACATTTATTGTGGCCTTGTATCGGTTAGCAAATCAATTACAGTTGATTGCCACCAGCACGAATGACCTTGCCAACAATGAGGGCGGTCTGCAACGGCTGAACCAGATTCTTGGCGAAGCCGATAAAGATTTTGAAGTCAACGAAGGCGCTGCCTTTGACAAGCTCACGAATGCCATTGAATTCAAAGCAGTCAGCTTGCAATATGTGTCCGATGCGCAGCCCGCAGTCACTGACTTGAATTTGGCACTCAACAAAAACAGTATCACCGCTCTCGTGGGCGCATCTGGCGCGGGAAAGTCAACAATTGCAGACCTGCTGATTGGTCTCTATCAACCTACAGCTGGCGAAATACTTATAGATGGGAAATCACTGGCAGCACTCAATCCACGCGACTGGCGCAGTAAGTTAGGCGTGGTCAGTCAAGACATTGTGCTGTTGAATGCCTCGATTAGTGACAACATTCGTTACAGTAGCGAAACACCGACCCAAACAGACATTGAACATGCTGCCAAACTGGCCCAAGCACATTCGTTTATTCAAGAGTTACCCCAAGGCTATGACACCGTCATTGGCGAGCGCGGCTATCGTTTGTCAGGTGGTCAGCGCCAGCGGCTAGCGTTAGCGCGGGCAATTTTGAAACAACCGCAGGTCTTGATCTTAGACGAAGCCACCAGCGCATTAGATAGTGAGTCTGAACAACTGATCCAAGACGCACTCGCAGAAATCACGCGCGACCGGGCCGTGTTAGTCATTGCGCATCGGTTGTCGACCATTACCAACGCAGATCAAATCCTGTTGCTGGACGCGGGTAAAATTGTCGAGCGCGGCTCACATTCCGAATTATTAGCGCAGAATGGCAAATACGCGCAGTATTGGAAGCTCCAAGCAGAGGGATAAGTCTTATTACAGCTAAACTGACACCGCCCAGTTTTGCCTTTATCGGCATTGATGGTAGCGGCAAGACTCTGCTCTGTCGGACGCTTTCCGAAGACCTGCATCCGGCATACCATGCGAACCATGTTTACATGGGGCTTGGCGGACAGGTCGGCATCAAGCCATTGCTGCGTTTCTTACAAAAGATCTTTGTTTGGACGGAGCGTACGACGGCGGAGACGCCATTGCGTTTTATCGGAATCACTGCGCTCGCGCGGGTCGGGCTAAACGTCGTGCAAAACTTGCGCGCAGTTGTGATCGCCCGTATCCGATCTAATCGGCTCATTGCTGCCCTCAACATCCAAGCAAAAAACGAAGTCTTAGTGTTTGATCGCTTTCCATTACCGCAAAACGATACGTTCATCGATCTGATTGACGTGCGGCGGCGGTATTGGGTCACGCGGCGCTTAGAGCAATATTTTTACAAGCGATTACCACTGCCAAGCTACATCATTGATTTGCATTTGCCAGTCGAGATTTCATTAGCCCGTAAGCCTGATCACTCGCGTAGCCTTGTCGAAGCGCTTGAGCAAGAGCTCAACCAATATCGGGCATTGCCGGAAACCGGCCCATTCCATGTCATTGACGCCAGCCAGCCATTTGAGACTGTTCTGGCTGAAGTAAAAGCCTTTATTCACCATAAATTAGAAACTGACCATGTCCTCTGAGAAACCACATATTGTTGTTGTCATTCCAGCCCGCGGTGGATCAAAATCGATCCCGCGTAAAAATATCCGCGCCTTTGCAGGGCATCCGCTGATTGCGTATCCAATCAGCGCTGCCTTAGCTGCAAAGCACGTCGATCGGGTCATCTTGTCCACTGACGATGAAGAAATTGCCGCCGTTGGTCGGCGCTACGGAGCGGAAACACCATTTCTACGCCCTGCTGAATACGCCCAAGATGACACCCGTGACGGTCCGGTCTATCAACACGCCTTAGACTGGCTGACTGAAAACAGCCAAGCTCCGGACATTTTGGTGCAATTGCGCCCCACCGCGCCGATCTTGCCGAAAGGAATGATTGATGAAGCTATAGAACTGTTTCTGGCAAATCCAGACTATGACAGTCTACGCAGCACTATTCCCGCGCCAGATCCACCTTACAAAATGTGGCGCTTGAAAGAAGATGGCAAAACCCTAGTGCCGGTTGTCCTCGCTAACGTTTACGAGTCTTACAATGCACCGCGGCAAGAGTTGCCAGCAGCGTTTTTACACTCGGCTCACATCGATGTTTTCTCAGCCAAGACAATGCGCGAGAAAAATTCCATCACGGGCGATAAAGTTTTGGCCTTCCCTGTTGATCGCCGTTTTACCGCAGATATTGACACGATGTTGGATTGGTATAACGCGCAAGCAGTATTTGCTGCCGTTGAAGACGACATTGTCAT
>JAHDIM010000128.1 GCA_020630805.1 Anaerolineales bacterium | reverse complement strand
TATTATGTAGGCTGAGCCTGTCGAAGCCGAGTTGCGAGTGTAATCATGCCCGGCTAGCAGCAAGCCTTACCTTCGGACGACAAGCTCAGCCTACTCTATCGTTTTCAGGTAATAAAAACTCGTTCAATTGGAGCAACTATACTTATCCAGCATTCAGGTTAGCTAATAACGCTAGAATCAAAAAAGCCCTGTGTTTACGACGTAAACAGGGCTTTTTTTGTTGGTCATAGCGCCGCCAATTCGTTGGCGATTACCGAAACGCTGTACCGAGTTGGGCACTATAGACAGTGCAAGACACTGACCTATCCCGTTTTTACCGATGTCTGAGACGAAGCGTTCATTTCTCTGCCAAATAAGCGCGCAACCATAATCCACATGGCTTGCGCAAGACCTACAACAATACCAAGCACACTAATTGTGAGTACCAATGCAATACCAATTTGGATAATTGCCCAACTTCCTTGAGTGGCAATTGTGTCGAGAAATGCGTTCATCACTACCTACTTCTTGCTTCGAACTGAGATAAATTTCATCCCGTTCTTCTACATATCTAGACACCATGTTTAGTGCTTGGTCACATGGGTGGTGCCATGATGCATCAAGCCAAATGTCAGCAAGCTCAGCGCTATTGCGTATAAAAATTCATTTCTATTAACGAAAACGAAAGCACAGGTGTCATCCCGGCCGCGAACGATTTGTCCAAAAGTAGACCATCGGGCTCGGCGGCAGGGATCTCTTTAGGACCTAGGCTACGAAACAGCAGAATATTGTAATGAGATCCCGCACACGGAGACTAGCTTTCAACTCTATCGCGCCGCGTTCGTGCGCGGGATGACACCTAATCGCAAGAATCGGCTAGCAGAATTGCTTGTTTAAAACAAAAAAGCGCTTCTGATGGGCAGAAGCGCTTTTGTTCTAGTGACTTGCTATTTACGGCTGACTGTTACGGCAGCGTCCCGATAATGTCGAAGCTTTCCATAATGGTGCGTAACGCTGGAAGGTCATCGACGCTGGTGAGTTGGACTTCTACAAGCAGCAAGTTTGCAAATTGATCTGTATTTGATACGGCGGCAAGAACAACGTAAGCCGATTCGGTCCCGCCGCAGTTGAAGTATAGATCGAACTTGCCACGATAGATTTCATCAACAATTGGCTGGTCATCAATAATGAGATCTTCTGGGTAGTTTCCGCGGCTGTCATAGTCACAAGCACCCAAGAATTCATAAGTGCGCGTTGCGTCTAAGAGCTGGACATAGCCCCCTTGTCGCGCAAGATCATCAGAGACGTTGAAGATGAGACCGGGTGTGTCAAAGCTGTTGGCCCAATCATCAAGATTAGGGGCGGCGTAGATGGACGCACCGACAATGTCTTCATCCAATACCCATGCTGCGCCGTCAATGTCAGTCCAAGTACTTGGAACGGCCACTTGAATGGCTTCTGAGTTGTCAGTGACCAGCATAAAGTCGCCGTTGCCAGCAGTCGAGGTGGTATCTTCTGGAATGCTGCCTGCAATGGGTTCAGTGGTTGGAATTGGTTCTTCACCGGCTTCCACCATGAGACGATTCACTTCACCTTCCATTTGGGCAATACTGGAGTCAATGTTGACTAACGCAGCTTGTGCGGCGTCTAGATCATCACCATTCAAGGCGGCATATCCATCAATTACAGATTGCATGAAGCCAATGGAGTACGCTTTGTAATCACCGAGACAGTCGACGACTTCAATCGCTTCGGTTTCACTGCGCAGCGCCGTCATTTCAGCGATGAGGGCGTTGGCCTCTTCAGTTGTTGGGGTATCTGTCGAAGACTCCAGCAAGATACCAAAGCGCTCAATGACATCTGCAACGGCAGTGGCTTGGGCATTGTTGGCTGTGAAGCAAGGGCCGCTAGCGGTGTCTGCTGTGGGTTCAGCCGTGGGTTCAGGCGCTGCAGTCGGCTCAGGCACCGCCGTTGGCTCTGGTGCAGCAGTCGGCTCAGGCACCGCCGTTGGCTCTGGTAATGGCGTATTAGTTGGCGGTGGTTCAGGGGTTGGATCTTCCCCCAGAATTGCGCTACATGCTAAGCTGCTGAGAGCAAGCATGCCGACGACAAGTAATGGAATTAGGGTTTTCTTCATCTCGCGTTCCTCCAAAAGCGATGCACAGCGTGAGTAAGCTCACGCGTGCTATGTATCCGGTGTGTAATACCAGTCTTTAGCTTGGTTTAAGTATTGTATTATGACTTACAGTTAAATAAAACAACGCTAGCAATAGAATTTGGTTTACTAGCGTTGTGTAAATTTACCTGAAAATGGGGCGAAACTATCTAGAATTCGAAGGTGTCTCCGCGCTGTGGGGCGTAGACTTCTTCGAAGTTGTTTGCTTCAAGTCGAGCCTTCAAATTGCGTTGTGGTTCAGGTTCTCCATGAACTAAGAAGATCTTGCCTACGCGGCCTTTGAGGGGTGCACACCATTCCACAAGTTCCTTTTCATCGGCATGAGCAGACAGACCATTGATGATTTGGACATCAGCACGGCGTTGGAACTTATCGCCCCAAATGTGCAGTACATCACGCTTTTCAACGATTCGGCGACCGAGGGTGTGTGGCGCTTGCCATGACACAATCAGAATTGTGTTCTCTGGAGATTCCACAGTATTCCGGACGTGATGCACAATGCGACCGGTTTCCACCATCCCAGATGCGCTGATCACAACCAGCGGGCCACTCATTTCGTTGATAGCCTTAGACTCGGCCACACTAGCTGTGTAATGTAACTCGGGATAGCGTAGCGGCCCATGATGGCCTTTATGTGAGTCTAGTCCGACAAACTGCTTGGTTTCTTCATCATACAAGTCTTCGTGACGGGCAAAAATCTTAGAGATATTGCTTGTCAGTGGGCTGTCCACAAAGACTGGAATGCGCGGAATGCGACCTTCATCCATCAGCTGATGCAGCCAGTAAACAATGTCTTGCGACCGCCCAACGGCAAACGATGGAATGATTAGCTTGCCGCCTTTCTTGACAACATTTTTGACCGTCTTCTCCAGTTTGATGATGGCCGCACTGGGGTCATTGTGTGAGCGGTTTCCGTAGGTGCTTTCCAATAAGAGCGCATCTAATTCAACGTCCAGTAATTCTGGGTCGCGCAAAATGGGTTTGCCTTTGCGGCCTAAATCGCCAGAGAAGCCAATCCGATATTTTTTGCCTTTTTCTTCTAGCTCAAGCACGGTAATGGCGGAGCCTAGAATGTGGCCGGCGTCGCTAAATGTGGCAGTTACACCCGGAATAACTTCAAAGGTTTTGTGATAGTCCAACGTTTGGAAAAGTTTGAGTGTTTCGACTGCGTCGTGTTCGGTGTAAAGCGGCTCAATTGGGTCTTCGCCTTTCTTTGCACGGCGCTTATTGACCCAGCGTGCGTCACCCTCTTGAATGCGGCCTGAGTCGCGCAGCATAAATTCAGCCATGTCTTCGGTGGCTTCTGTCGCGAAGATAGGCCCTTCAAACCCGTGTTTGACAAGATTTGGCAAATTTGCGGCATGGTCTGCATGTGCATGGGATAACACAACAGCATCGACGTCACGTGGATCAGTAGAAAACGTTCGATTACGTTCATACGTTTCCTTGCGGCGCCCCTGAAACAGGCCACAATCTAAAAGGATCTTGCGACCATTGATGGTAATAAGGTGTTGTGATCCAGTTACCGTTTGTGCTGCGCCGAAAAATTTGATTTCCATAGTGTCATCCGTTGAATAGTTGGTCTCTATGTAGTTGGACGCGTTCGCCCATGCGTTTGTTACATCTTTTTAGCTACGCATTCTCACGCCAACGATTGAGCGTTGCGTCAATGTCTTCCCGCGCTAACGCTAAGATCTCGCGGGGGGCGTGTGTACGTGGAATGGGATCGCCCATCCGAAACCGCAGTGTGAGCCCCCATGGAATGGGAAAGAACTTGAATTTCATTAGTTGCCAAGAATTGTCGATGGTCACAGGCACGACTTCAAGCTGATTTGCCGCTTTAATGAGTGTCACGGCTCCGGCAGCTTGAAATTCTTTCAATTGACCATCACGTGAACGCGTGCCTTCAGGGTAGATGGAGGGCGAAGACCCTTCTTCTTGCGACATCTTGCCATAGTCACGAATAACACGAATGGCTTCACGTCCACTGCCGCGGTCAATCAGGGCATTGCCACCATGCCGAAGGTGATAGGCAACGCTGGGATACCAGACTGCATTCTCTAGCTTAGACACATACTTTGGATTGTGTGAGCGCATGAAGTGGCCCATCATGACAATGTCAAACATGCTTTGATGGTTAGAGATGAGCACATAATGTTGCCCAGGAACGACTTTGTCTGAAATTTCAACATCAAAACTAGCCCCTTTGAGATATAGCGATCGCGTGAGCCAGCTTTGGAGACGTAGGGCCAGCCATTCCACCGCAGGCTTCCCAAACAAGAGCCGCCCAAGGCGCATGATTGGGTCATATCCCAACAGCAAAAGTACAAAAAATATAATGAAACTACCAGTACCGAGCCAGTCCAGCAGTCTTGGTTTAGATGAAGAGTCTGAGGTCATAAAAAGTGAAGGATCTGCATTGCAAGCTAGGTGCGCCAATCGGTTAGCGTTGCTTGAATGACAGATCTGGTCTTAGTCAGAATATCACGAGGTGGAATGTCACGCGCAATTGGGTCACAAAGTCGGACGTTGACGGTCACTCCCCAAGGAATTGGAAACATATTAAATCGCATCAACTGCCAAGAATTATCGATGGCGACTGGCAAGATTGGGAGTTCGCTCGCGGCTTTGATGAGCGTCACAGCGCCAGCGGGATAGAACTCTTGGAGTTCGCCATAGCGCGCTCTGGTGCCTTCAGGGAAGATCGATGGCGATGCTGCTTGTTCTTGGGCGAGTTCTCCATACGTCCGAATTGCTTTGATGGCCTGCTTTGGATTGTCGCGATTGATAAGGGCATGTCCAGTTTTGCGCAGCGGGAATGACACGCCAGGCCGCTTCTGACCTAGATCTTGTTTCGCGCAAAACTTTGGGTTGATGGCTTTCAATGCATGCCCAATGATGACAATATCAAATGAACTTTGATGGTTGGACACAATAACGTAGCGCTGTGACGGATCAATTTGGTCAGAGCGTTCAACTTCAAACCTGACATTGCAAATGCGCAGAAGCCACCAAATGAAAGACAAAAAGTTGAGGTAGATGTGTTCCATTCCGCGAATGCCAGCTACCAAGTACCAAATCCGATGCGTAACTTCTGACACGCAAAGCGTAAGCCCAAACAGGACTAGATACGGAACAGTGCTGATCCAGTCTATAAAACGAGGGCGGACATTCGGCGAAGGCTGCATGTAAATGAAGCGAATTTGCGCAAGTGAGCTAATCAGTGATGGTGACAGAGTGCAGAAGTACCTTGACGTGCTGTTCTATTCTATCTTGTTGACCAGCGGTCATGTCAGCGGTCTTCAAGGAGAACGCATAGAGGGTGCTATTTGTGACAAAAAATGTGAGCGTGGATTGGTCTGTGGTCTGGGCATCAAAGCGTTGGATGTTTTCTACAGTCTGTACTTCTTGCAGCGACTGAATGCTTGCTGCAAACGATGAGGATTGGGCAATTACATCTTCAGCTTTCAATGGAGCGACAATTGGTAAGGCGACAATGTCGAGGGTGGTGGACGTATTAATCGTAAATTGGACGCCTTGCGCAGTGCTTACAAATTGCCATTCGTCCGGATATTCAAATGTCAGTGGAAGCTCTGGCGCTTGATATGCAATCCAGCGATTAGTCTGGCTATCTGAGTCTGTCAGTATGACCTGATTGCGATATGCAAACTGCAATGTCCCGTCCGGTGCCCAGGTGTAAATGGTTTCATTGGCTTGCTCAGGTGATCTCCGTTCAAAACTGTGTACTTGGCGTGTGTTGGCATCGAACAGTGGGGATACAAGCATGGTTTGGAGGTCTGGGCGATATACGTAGTGATGACGAATCGGATCATAAATCCAATAGACATGGCGTAAATTTGGACCAGCGCTCGGTTCTGCTAAGAGTTGCAGATCTAGGTAACCGTCAAAGTTGACGTCAACAGTTGTAAAGCTGTCTGTTGTTGCAACTGCAATGAAGTTGTGAAAGCTTTGCAGACGCAGTTGGGTGCCTGCTTCATACACTTCTAGCGCAGTGACATCAATAAAACGATTGCCTGTTTTCTGAGTGCCATAAAAATTGAGAACAAGATGTGGCCCGGTCTCTGTCACAGAGAAGTTGTGTTGAAATGTAGCAACTGGGATGCCATCTGTAACAGCGGTAAAGGTTGGTGAGATGATTATGGACGTTGGAATGCCTGTTGGGTCCAAACGTTGAATATCGAGCGTAGGCGTTGGTGACGTCACCATTTGCTCAAATGCAGTGCAGGCGCTAAGACTCAAGGCCAGTAGGCCCAGTGTAAGACGTAGAAAGTTGGACATCTTGTTCAAAATTTATCACGACTTGGCCAGAATTAGGCTTTTCTGAAGTGTGCAGACAGCTTATACTTTCGTAATGGCTTACGTTACCTCTATTGTTATGGGCATACTGCCAATGGTTATATATGCACTGTTTGTTTGGCGCATTGACCGATGGGAGAAAGAACCGCTGCCGCTTGTCATTGCCGTGTTCATCTGGGGATTTCTTCCCTCAGCAATCTTTGCCCTGATTGCACAAATGATCTTAGGTGTTCCGGGCGCATTGTTGAGCGCGATTCACCCGCTGATTGGTGAAATCTTCGGCGGCACCATTGTTGCGCCAATTACAGAAGAGTTGATCAAAGGCTTTGCCTTAGCGTTGCTCTTTATTTTTTATCGCCACGAAATTGACTCGGTCTTAGACGGCATTGTCTATGGTTGTTTGGCTGGCTTTGGGTTTGCCGCCATTGAAAACATTCTCTACTTTTTCAGCCAAGCGGCTGAAAATCCTGCCGATTTGTGGGTACTAATTTTCCTGAGAGCCTTTGTGTTTGGTCTAAACCACGCCGCCTATACCAGCTTTATCGGGATTGGATTTGCCCTAGCGCGCTTCGCAAAGGACCCGATATTGCGGTTTGTATATGTGGTGTTGGGGCTAACCGGCGCAATCTTGATGCATGCAATGCATAATTTTCTGGTGACCTTTGGCGGTGTTGGCGCGATCTTTGCCATCGCCGCAGACTGGATCGGAATTTTGGGCCTGTTTGCCCTGGTGGGATTTTGTGTAATCCACGAAAACGGTTGGATCCAAAAATATCTGACAGAAGAAGTCGAAGCAGGGGTCATTTCGCAGGAGCAGGCAACAGATGCTGCCTCTTACTGGAAACGTAGTAGCCTGAATTTCTTTGTGTTAGGGCCACGCAAGTTCTTCGAACGCCGCCAATTGCTACATGACATTACAGAGTTGGCGTATAAGAAACATCAGTTAAAGCGTCTTGGGGAAGACGTCAAAATTAGTGGTCGCATTGCAACACTACGGCAGGAGTTGACAGCATTACAAGACAATGCGTCAGTAACGGTATAAGAAGGAACGTGCACGATGGCAAGTGACAATCAGAGAGCCAAGCTGGTAAAAGCGCTAAAGACGTTTTTACCAAAGCCAGATTCAGCAGATGCTTTGGTAGGCGTTGGGCTACGACAAATTAAAGCCAACCAAACAGCATTAGATCTCCACAACCAGATCAGAACGGTCATTGATGATGCGGCGCGTGTGTCAGCAGACGATGCCCAATTGCTCATCGGACGATATTGGATTCCCAAAACAGTTAAAGTCCTCGCTACCGAAGCAAATCTCAGTGCAGATCAGATCAATCGGTTGATTGCAAAAGCAATTGAAAACCTTGCCGATGCACTGCTGGAAATTCATCGTGAACAAATTGACATTGACAAACTTACGCAGCGCAACCGCTTAGAAGTTCAAAATTACGACGCACTTTTTGGTGTCAACTCCATTATTTCAGAAGCACGAACGGCGCTTGTGTCTACAGCCTCGCCGTGGATTGTTGCGCTAAGTGGCATTGGCGGTGCAGGCAAAACCTCAATTGCCGATTATGTGACGCGCGAACTGATTGAGACCGAAGCATTTGAAGACGTTGTGTGGATCCGCGCTGCGCCGCAGTCCATGAGCGTAGACCGCGAACGACCTGCGATTACGGACAAGGATCTCATCAAAGGAATTGCGAAAGAAATTGGGGGTGTCAACCGGGCGCGAGATTTTGAAAGCGAAGCCCGCTTAGTCAAGTCTGCCTTTGCGAACCAGCGGATGCTGCTCGTCTTAGACAACCTAGAAACGTTACGCGACATTGACGCTGTACTGGATTTTCTCAAGGAAATTGCCAACCCTAGCAAAGTGTTGATTACCGCGCGAGAGTTTCCAATTGAAATGGCGCAACTCGGTATCCGAAGATTGCCAGTGAACGAACTGCCATTTGCTGACGCTGCCCAAGTCTTACAAACGCATGCAAAATCAGTCGGCGGTAAGACGTTAGAGCAGACGATTCAAAGTAGTTTGGAAGAAATCTATGACGCAGTCGGCGGCTCGCCGCATGCTTTGAAGTTAGTTGCAAGTTTGGCGCTTTCATTGCCTGTGGACGCGATCTTGAAAGATTTGCCGAATTGGAGCCTTGGTCAAGTCGATGCGCTTTACAAATACATTTACTTCAAACTTTGGCACGCGCTTACACCGCCCGCCAAAGACTTCCTCACCAGTATGCCGCTTATCTCTGAAGATGGTGGCACCCTCGACTATATCCAACGGATTAGCGGTGTTGAAGAAAACGCCATCTCCGTGGTCCAAGAGTTGATGACATTCTCTCTCCTAGAACGCCGTGGTAATGCCCAAGTGCAGCGCTATGGCATCCATCGTCTCACCAAGACTTTCTTGTTGAAAGATGTTATTGAGTGGTAGCTCCGATGAATAAACAACGGTTTATTCAAATGATCCAGCGCGGGATTGCGTTCTGGAATTTGGAGCTTGCTGATAAAAATACTGATGACTTATCAAGATATGAAGTAGAGAAAAATAATCTTTTCCAGTTGATTGACATGGTTTTGCAGACAGAACCGATTGAAGAATCAGCGATCGAATTGATTGTAAATTCATTCGATTTTATAAGAGGCATAGCTGATGAATATAGGTGGTTCCATGTCGTTAGTAATGCAGTCTCGCGTACGCAAGATCTGCAGAAAAAATCCGAATTGTATCGCCAACTCGCAGGTCATTTGCGAGTAATAGGTCAATATGAAGCTGCGCTAAATTACTATGAAAAAGCGTTAGAAATATGCAAGAGTATTCCGTCGGAACTCAATGCTCACCGTATAAGAATTGGAATGGGGCAGACCTTGAGCGTAGTGGGTAGGGTGGCTGAGGCAAAAGCAATGTTGCAAATTGCCTTGGGTGAAGCAACCAAGCAAGAGGACATATTTGCTATGGCTGGTGCAAGAGCGATGTTGTCGGATGTCTATTTTATGCAGGGAAATCTACCATTAGCAATTAGTCATATGCGCGAATCTGCTGATATTTGGGCGGAACTTTCGGAATCTCAAAATTACATCCAGGCCCTTGCAACAATTGCTGAATTGCAGCTTGACGCTAAAGATGTTCCTAGTTGTAAAAAAACTTTACAAGAAATTGAACAAAAAATAACTTTATTCACAGCTGTGCCGTCTCGCTGTCATCATTATGTTGGGATGGTCTACGGTGCTTGTCTAGTGGCCGAGAACAATATTCAAAAAGCGAAAGAAGTCCTGCATAATACGGTTGAACATTGGGATGACCAAACTGTAAATCTTGAGAATAAAGCTCGAATGTTTGCTGTATTAGCTGAGTGTTACTTTGCAGATCAAAGTACAGAAGATGCAAAAAGCTACTATGACTTAGCTCTAACAACGTTGCCGGAAAATACGTGGGCCGTTTTACGGCATAGGTGGATTGAAAGAAGAGATTTTTTTGAGAAAAAACAACAGCTGCCAGACAATTAGTATTTTCAATTGTCTGGCAGTAAAAGGCTAAAAACCAGTAATGGTTCCACCGCTAGCAAGAGTGGCCTCCAAGGGGCCTATCAATTGAATTGCATAAACGGCTCCTGCAACAGCGAAAGTGTAAGCAGCATATTTGATTGAATTGAACATCGAGAGTTTCTCCAAAAACTAAAAAATGAATTAGTTGATGGAACTTCTGGTGGCCACCACCGCTGAACAGCGGTCTCTGCAGATGTTCGTTCCGGGTTGTTACAAAGAGTGTATGGCTCGCGTGTAACCGTGAAGTTACGACTTAGTTCTCTTTGGGTAACAACGCGTGTCGGACAAGTAACTTAATAGTATTTTGTATGGCGCTCTGGGTACATAGAAAGCCTTACTTGATTGCAGTAAGGTCTTCTACAGCGCCGACAATCGAAGTATGTAATGAGTTTGTTCGCAGTTTATGACAGTAGCTACAGAACCGGATTTGTGGAAAAGCTAGTCGTGCTACAATCGAACTAGCAACATAAATAGCTCTCGTAGCTCAGTGGATAGAGCGCTTGCCTCCGGAGCAAGAAGTCGCAGGTT
>JAHDIM010000495.1 GCA_020630805.1 Anaerolineales bacterium | reverse complement strand
ACAAAGTAAGCGCCGCTGGGACTGAGAATGACAAAGTGCAAGTAACTGCCACCCGGCTTGAGACCCAAGCGGGGGGCGGTCGCGATCATGGTTGGGCGAATATACAGCGATTGTCCAGCACCACTTGGCACCCATCGGTTTTCGAGTTCGACTAACTTACGAATCGCTTCGAAGTGATGTTCGATATCCACTTCTGGCATCACTGCGCGTTGGGCAGATTGATTGAAGCGCTTGCAGTTCTCAATCGTGCGGAACAAGTTGATATTGCCATCAGGCCGCCGATAGGCTTTGGTGCCTTCGAAGAATTCCTGTGCATAGTGGAACACGGACGTTGACGGTGGCAGTGACAGTGGGCCATATGGCTCAATCTTGGCCTCTCCCCAGCCGTTGGCTTCGGTCCACTCGTGCGTGTACATGCGGTCCGTGAAAATTTGACCAAACGGCAAAGCGGCATCCGGATCTGGCAATGGCTTCAATTGGTCGTCTGACAAAGGCAGCACAGTGATTGACATAATTCCTCCGAAAATCACTAACTCGGGAGCTGGTGTCATTTCGAGCGCGTTTGTGCTGGCGTTGCGTGTCAGTACCATTGCGCGCGAGAAATCTATTTAGCACCTTGTTTGCAGGCTGGAGCCTAGGTATCAAGAAGATCTTTCGCACGCGATCGTAATGTTTAGACAGTCTCTATGCAAACGTGCTCAAGATGACGAAAGCTTATGGTCTAAGAATAATTTAGAAACCAACTCGCTCGAGTCATTAATGTAAATTGAATAGCCCTATTATAAAGAGCAGACATCCCCTCGCAAAACTCTTTTTTGTATCAATATTGAACGCTAGTGTTACAATGTGATACAGATGGCAGTCAATAGCGTTGCACACACGATCAAGATTTTAGAAGCGCTGGCCGCAGAGCCGGGGCAGTCTGTAACCGAGCTAAGTTACACGATTGGCATTCCACGCGCCACAATTTATCGCTTGCTAGATACCTTGCAAGACGGCGGCATTGTGCAGCGTGATGGCAAGAACTATCGGCTGAGTTTGCGGCTGTATTCGTTGGGGCTTGCGGCACTCGGGAGTAAAAACCTACAGGCCATCGCCACGCCGTTTCTCCAGACGATTGTTGACAGCACGGATGAAACCGCACACTTCTCACTGCTAGACGGCAATCGGGTCCACTACATCGCCAAAGCAGAATCGCCACAAGCCATTCGGATGATTTCCTACATTGGTTGGCGCAGCCCGCTGTATGCCTCTGCCTGCGGCAAAGCCATCTTGTCGGTTGCCAACACCGAATTTGTAGATGACTACATCCAGCGGGAAACGCTAGACCACTTCACGCGCTACACGCTCACCACTGAGACCGACCTGCGCAAAGAGTTGGTGGATGTGCGCAAATTAGGCTACGCACTAGACCGTGAAGAAACCAGCATCGGCCTGATGTGCATGGCGGTGCCCATCAAATTGCCGAACAAACAACTGGCAGCATTTTCCATCTCTGGCCCGACCGGGCGCATGAAATCCATCAATAAGCGCGATGTGGCGCGACTGTTGCAATCAACAGGAAAAGACTTCTTGCAAGCCCTCGGCTGACGTCACACCCGATATTCGGAAATTGGCGTGGCGATTTGCAGTTGAAATTTCCTATAATCAACTTATGACCTCACTGTTTACCAAGATCATCAATGGCGAGATCCC
>JAHDIM010000127.1 GCA_020630805.1 Anaerolineales bacterium | reverse complement strand
CCCGTCGCCGACTTTTCACCGAATACCCACATCAAACTGCGCAAAGCCAAGTTCATGACGTTGGATGAATATCCATCGGTGAACTACGCTTTTGAGTTTAAGAATCCGCCGGTGTCGGGGAACTATCTCAACGGTCTTGGCGAAACCGAACATCGACCGGCCAGTCCTATTTTTCACACGTGGCAGTACGGTCATCCGATGGGAAAGTTGGAATTCTTATTCCAAGGCATTCGCCAAGTGCCAGAGTGGATTGCATTGCTCAAACGCCAATGGAATACGCGCCGCTTCAAAGGTGGCATGGCGGCCGAACGACAGCCGATTGATGATCCAGCGGCGATGACAGCCGAGATCAAAAAACTGGCAATGGATCTTGGCTGCTGCATGGTCGGCATCTCACCAATGATCGATGACGTGCTCAAGGAAGGGCTGCCGCTGGACTATCCATACATCATCAGCTTTGGGGTGGAGATGAATCGCGACGCAGCGGTGCAAGCGCCGAGTCTGCATTCTGGACTCAAAATTCAAGAAGAATATCGCGCGACCGATCGGATTTCAGCCCAAATGGCGGACTATATTCGGAATATGGGTTGGGAAGCAGAAGCGGCGATTCATGGCATGATCCAAATTCCGGCAGCGATTGAAGCGGGGCTAGGTCAGCTTGGAAAGCACGGCTCGATGATCTCCAAAGATCATGGTTCCATGTATCGTCTCGGTGCTGTTGTCACGCATTTGCCATTGGTCATCGATCAGCCCGAAGACATTGGCGTAGATGACTTCTGCGAGCGTTGCCAAGTGTGTGTCACCAATTGTCCGCCACACGCGATTTTGAACGAAAAGCAAATGGTGCGCGGGCGTGAACGTTGGTATGTAGACTTTGACAAGTGCATTCCGTATTTTGTAGAAAACCACGGGTGTGGGATTTGCATTGGCGTGTGTCCGTGGAGCGAACCGGGGCGGGGTGTGTCAATCTCTGAAATGATGCTGGCGAAACGCGAGAAGGCGGCAAAGCAGTAATTGCTGGTTACTTGAATTTTCTGTAATCTTCGAATGCATTGTCGGTAGTTGCACGCTTGACTACGCTCAGTGCCGGGACGCATCGGCGCGGTCAGTTGCTTGATGTCAAAGTCAATGAATGAGTATGTATATTGCAGACATAGTCCTGATTGATTGTTTGAACTTTGACAGTCACAGTGCCTTGATACGTCCCCCACTGAGCAACGTCTTCCGAAGGTAAGGGGAAGCCGCTATGTTGCTAAGGCGTGTCCCAATTTCTTTTGATTTATTTACTAAAAAGGCTCAGTACGTCGCGTGCTGAGCCTTTTTAAGGTCGTGCGTATACGTTGTTTTTGTCCAGTTCTACCTAGTCGGACGCAGTTCTAGCTACGACGTGGCATCATACTGTTGTGATCAACATCTCATCTGAGAAAGCAAGCAAGGATGCGCCCGTCATGAAAAAACAACTGTATTTATATTTGCTCATTGTCAGCGCGGTTCTACTTGGCGGTTGCCGTGGAAACGCACCGTCTGAAACGACCGTATTGCGTGGTTCAATTGACAACTACTCAATTTTGTTCGACAGCCTGTCGAGAGTTCCAGTCGTAGCGGAGCACGGTGTGATGGTGGGGCTGATTGACGGCGACGATGTCACGATTGCTGTGATTGGTAACCCTACATTTACCGAAGACACTTTGTTTGAATACGGGTCTATTACAAAAGTTATTACGGCACATGTTATTGCTCAGCTCGCTGTTGAAGGCTTAGTGGATCTTCACGGCCCAGTGAATGATTATTTACCGACCTCTTTTCAATCGTCTAATTGGGAAAACACCACAATTTTAGAACTTGCATCACATGTTGCTGGCATTCCAGATATGCCGCCAGGCACAGACCGCTCGGCAGAAATGGCACGTACTTTTGACCGAGACGATCTAGAGATCGCAATGGCCTCAACCTATGTAAACTCTAGTAAAGACTTAGCAATATATGGTAATTACGGCTACATTATTTTAGGCTTGGTGATTGAAGAAGCAACTGGGCTTTCGTATGCACAAGCCGTACAAGAGCGTCTCTTTGACCCCATGGGGATGGAGACTGCTTCCATTCATGGTTGGCAAGGAGATGATGTCGCACCGCCGCTAGATGTACGAGGGAACCCAACTTGGTATACAGATTTTGCTCAGGCCGCACCGGCTGGTGCTCTACGCGGATCTGTGTCGGATATGCTTCGGTTTTTAGATGCATCAATTCAGGCTTGTAACGGTGCTGATATTGTTGCAGAAGGCACCTGTTTGGTTCAAAACAGCGCGTTGCGGCCAAGTGCGAAGACCACTACATCATGGGGGCTAGGCTGGCAATTTTTCAAAGAGGATACTTTCGGGCATGGCGGTCAAACGGACGGGTATCAGGCATTTGTAGCGCTCTCGCCTGAGAGGGAAAAGGGCATTATCGTTGTTTCAAATGCGCTAAGCCTCAATGGATTTGACGGAATTGTCGTCAGTTGGGTAGGGCGTGACCACAGTGGTTAGCTGGTAATCCAAAAGGGCCGCGGATTGATCACTCAACCCGCGGCCCTTTTTGTTTTATGGCGTTGTCGCCAATTTGCCATTTACAATGCGAGCGTCATTGACAGCATTTGCTGGCAGCAACTCACCACCGAATGCAACCCCGTATTGATCCCACAATTGCTGATTGGTTTTCCCTAAGTAATTGCCATTCAGCGTGGCCTGCCCACTTTCAGGATCGATGTCAATTTCTTCTCCATAGGGCACAAAACTCGGCGTTTGTTGGTCGAAGTAAACGTCATAACCATCGAGCGTGATCCGATCTTGCGCCACAAGCAAGTTTGGATCTAACAAGAAATTATCAAAGTACATGTCCAGCACAATGTTGCGGCGCTCTCCGTCTCGACCGGAAACGGCTGTGCCAGAGAGTGCTCCGAAGTTGATGTTACTCATGGTCATTGTGCGCTGTTCTACATTAGGTTCGTGGAACATGATGTCAGTGACATTTTTCAGAGTGAGGTTTGAAATTTGCCAAGTGCCTTGACGTGGGGCCAGCAAGCCCATTTCAAAGCCTTCAATTGTCACGTTTTCAATGAAGCCTGGTCCGCTAGTGGCTTCATTGTTGTAATCTACGCCAACGCCAATGGCTGCGGTTTGTCCGAGATTGTGTTGGAACGGTGCTGCAATGCCAATTACACGGGCGTTGCGTAAGCTCAATCCTTCATTGTAATTGAGCAAGATCCCATCCCGTGACCCCCAAACTGTAATGCCATCAAACACAGGATTGAGTGTGTCAAGGTACGCTTGCGGCGGCGTTGCATGGAACGCACTTTCGTGACGATCTTCACCCATGTAGATCTCAGAGTGAATGTAACGGGACCGAAAGCCGACGGTTGCGCCGTAAGATTCATTGTTCCGGACTTCAGCTAACGGTGCCCACCACACTGGGATGGTGTTGCGATTGGTAAACAGATGTCCATTGGCAATTTCACTAACGTTGACGGTTGCACGTCCCGTGTCTGGCTCAATGAGACCGTCAGTCCAGAAGATAAACCCATGTGCAGATGCCCCAGCCGAGACATTGTCAATCAGGCTGACCCGCGTGCCGGAGAGCCAGAATCCATCGCCGTCGTTGCCAAAGTCGCCGCGGTCTAGCCCCAGATCAGGGTCAATCGCGCCTAGGTCATCAATGCGGAAGTAGTCATTGACCGTCCGAATAGCAATGTTGCCAATCATCGCACCAATTTCGTCGCCGGCTTCGGTATAAAAGCCTGCGCCTTGGATGGCGTAAGACACGTTGTCAATCATATTTACATTGGAGGAGTGATTGACAAACCCCCAGCCTGGGCTGTCCTGCACGACGCTCCCTTTGAAGATGACAGGCGTGCTATTTGGATCAGTGCCAGCGCGATGCACGTGCAGGGCATAGCGCCCACGAATGTTGTTTGCTGGGCCTTGCTCTGCTGTGAAATGAATTGGTGATGGACCGTCATTTCCAGGCACATCGGCGAAGTTGTAGTACCAGTCGTCCAATTCTTCACGCTTGTCGGTGCGGCCGAGACCGTAAAAGCCAGCATAGTTGAGAGTGACATTGTTGTTATGCATAAACATAATGTGACCGCGGCGGCTAACGTCACCAGTGTTTTCTGACTCGATGCGAATGTTGCGTGTTAGGTTGGCCACCCACAGATTGAGGTCGGCTTTAGGCGGCACATGATCTAATGCCAGCGGTTGATCCAGCGTTACCGTGGACCCGTTGATTGCTGTGATGTTTCGGACTTCATCGCTGGTGCTGCCTTGTGTTCCAGTAATGACAATCTCGTCGCCAATTTGCCAACCTACTGGGGCGCTACTCAGTTGCAAGCTTGTTGTGCCTGCCGTTGGGAACGTCGCCACGGTAATCCGATGGGTTTTCGCTGCGCCATGCATATGCGTTGGTCCCATTAGAACGGCACCGCGACTGACCTGAGTTGGGTCAATGCTGCGGTCAATTGGGCCAAGATCTGCAAACACAATCCGGGCAGTCACGTTTGGATCGATAGGCGTTGCAACTGTTCCAATTTCCAAGGTGCCGTGTTGGCCGCTCCAAATAGTGTCTACCCAGAGTTCGGTATTGACATTGGGCGCAAAGCGCAAGGTGCCTTCAATTTGAATACTCTTGAACTTGGGCGTCAATTGACTGTCAATGGTCAGTGTTTGTCCCATTGGAATGAGAATGACAGCGTTGTCGCTGGGGAGCTGACTACCTTGCCACGTTGTGGCATTGCGCCAGTTCCCAGATGCAGCGACGGTATTGGTAACCGTTCCGGGGTTACTAGGTGGCATGTGATGGTCTGGCGGAGCAGCCGTTGGTGCTGGTGCGGCGACATCCTCTTCCTCTGCATCTTCTTCGAACTGCTCTTCGTCATCGTTGAAATCCTCTTCATCGTCGAATGCGTCGTCATCTTCATCGAACGAATCGTCATCTTGAGGGAGAGCATTCTCAGGGGGGCTGCTGTTGATGACGGCCGACAGCGCTTCAGAGAATATTGTGTCCAGATATCGCGCATATCCAGCATCTGTGAGATGGATGCAGTCAGCAAGATATTGTTGTGGACTCCAAGTATTGATGTCTGGATTACCCGGTTGACCTTGCAATGTGCCATAGGTATTGACGACTTGGACGCGGTCAAATTGGTTGGCAACGGCCTGATAGGTCTCATTCAGGTCCAGCCAAATTGGATTGATGTCCCTAGGTTCAGTCGAGTCAAAGCGCTCTCCAAACCAGGAATTACATTCGTCGCTATCAATGCTAGGGTTGACGAAGTCATAATTTCCGACCACCACCTGAACATCACTGCGGGTTTCGATGAGTTCAACTAAGACATCTTCGAACGGTTCAGCGAGATCTACGGGTGTGGCCCACTCTTCTAATATGTCATTACCTCCGAGTGTAAAAAACACAATCGGCGCTGGGTGTGGGTCTTCTTCAATGGCTTCCAATAGCGCGGTAAACATTTCGTTTTCGTCTGCTGCCCATTGCTCAAGCGTCGTGCCGCCAATGGCATAAGACTGAATGTTGACGCTGCCATCTAAGTTGCGTTCAGATAGCTCTGCTTGAAATTGCCCTTCTGCCATTTCCGCAGACCAAGAATCGCCAAATACGTAGAGAGTCCGGCCACTGGCCGCAGACACGGCTTGCGTTTGGCACGAGATTAGGACCATTGCCAGCATGGCTAAGACGGCAAATGGAATTATCTTTGCCATGGTTTTGAACTTTTGATTCATGTCAGATACACCTCTGTTTCAATCGAATGTGAATGCGATGGGTGTTGCTTGGTTGCGGCACTGCCATCGCCTAGATACCTGCACAATAGCAAGCGCTTAGGCTCAAAAGAAGTGAATCGCGACAAGCGGCTGACAAGTGGTCGATTTTTCAGGATGAACGGTTCTGAGGCACAATCTTTGCTCTGCTAGAATGAAAACGTGTTGACGAAAGCGAAACGGTTCCCACGTTGGCGAACCATCATTGTTGGACTATTGACGTTGGGCTTCCTTGTGGCGGCGACGTGGGTGGTTTATATAGATGAAGACCCAGCTGGATTTGTAAGTGTAGATTGGGAAGACCTTGTCATTGATCCAGAGATCTTGGGGATCACCATGGTTCGGTTGTTTATTCCAGTGGTGAGTGTCTTGGTGTTGGGCAGCACCGCTTTTTTTGATGCCTTTGTCACGCAAGAGACTGTTGATGTGAAAAAGCGCCGCCGGTTGGGACGCTGGCTGTTTTTTCTACTGCTGCTAAATTTGTTTTTTACCGTTTGGCGTGACGGTCCCGGACTGACAGCCATTACAGACGGCTTGCTGATTGTGTTGTTGGGCGCGCTGTTACTGGGGTGGCGGACGGGCTTGGTCTTAGGCGTCAGTTCGTTTCTGTTCTACACGATCTATGACAGTTTTGATGCTGAGGTTCCGCTCGATTCGTTAGATGTCTTCTTCGATTTATTCTTTGGCACTTTCTATGATTTGTCGTTTGTCGCCTTATTATGTAGTGGGATTTTCGTGGGTCTGCTGCGAGATGAAATTGGCCCAACGCTTTTAAGACCGTTACCCTTATTTCTAATTGGCTTTGGGTTTGAGTGGCTGCCAAGCTGGTTGAATTTCTATGCGTTTCGCATTGGGGATGTCATCTTTGAGTTTTTGCCGGGTGCCATTATGACTGGACTGACACTGATGATTCTTGGTTTGTTTGCGCAGCAGGCGCGCGGCAGAGCTGTTGCGACACAACTGGCGCACTCTGAGCGAATGCAAGCCGAAGCAGAGCTAAGGGCGCTGCGTGCTCAGATCAATCCTCACTTCTTGTTCAACTCTATCAGCACCATTCAGTATCACGCGCGCACGCATCCTAAGACCGCCTACGATTTGCTCGACAATTTAGCCGATATTTTTCGCGCAGCGTTTCGGTCAGATCACTTTATTGCATTGGAAGAAGAATTCGCAACCGTGGAAGCGTATCTGCATCTAGAGCAGGCACGGCTGAGAGAACGTCTGACGGTAGAGTGGCACATTGCACCAGAAGTGGACTTAGCCATGCTAGTGCCGTCACTTGTGCTTCAGCCCATTGTGGAGAACAGCATTGTGCACGGTATTGCGCCGAAGTTGGGCGGTGGAAGGCTGGTGATCTCTGCTAGCAATCAAGACCAAGTTTGCCAAGTGACCATTGTTGATGACGGTTTGGGATTTGATCAAACGGCACCAACGGTTAAAGGGCATGGCATTGGGCAGACAAATGTTTTCCAACGCATGCAGAGTTTATATGGCGCAGCTTTTCTGCCGGAGATAAAAAGTCTGCCCGGGCAGGGAACAAGTGTGACTCTCAGATTCCCCATAAAAACATGATTATTCTTCTCGTTGACGACGAATTCCCAACACGGCAGCAGTTGCAGTATGTGTTGGAACAATTGGTGCCAGAAGCGCAGTTTTACCAAGCCAGCAATGGTGACGAAGCACTTGCAATGCTGAGCTACATCACTCCCGATGTGGTGTTTTTGGACATCAATATGCCGGGCAAGAGTGGCTTAGAAACATTGGGCCTGATAGTTGATCGGCCCAATCCACCGCTCATTGTGTTTGCAACGGCATATGAGAAATATGCGTTACAAGCGTTTGAACTGGATGCATTTGACTATGTCGTGAAGCCATTTTCAAAGCGACGCTTGGAAAGTACGGTGGCACGTATTCGACAGCGGGTAGGCGAACAGAAAACGCTCACGCAGCAGAAAGAGCTGATCCAAAAGTTTTTACGCGAGTCGCAGCAAGAGAAAACGCCGGAAAAACTGTGGGTTGAGCAACCAAACAACAATCGGCTGTTGGTGGAAATTGAAGAGATTGCCTATGTAGAGTCGCGCAACAAGCAGACCTATATCCACATGCGCAGCGGCGAAGAATGGTTGGCGCGGTATACGTTGAAAGAACTGGAAACGCGCTTAGAGCCTCAACGGTTTTGCCGCATTCATCGGGCGTACCTTGTAAATACCCATGTTATTGCTGAGCTTATCCCGTGGTTTTCGGGGGGGTATCAGGTGCGCTTGAATACAGAGGCGCAGGTGACATTACCTGTCTCTCGTCGCCACGCACAAGCCGTCAAGTCTCTTTTTCGCCAGTGAAGTTTTCTACTTTGTGCTTTTTATTCTCGCTATTGTTTCTGGCGCAATTGGCGGGCGTGTTGGTGGAAATTTACTTGCGCAATAACAGCTTTGAACTCGAATATGATTGGTATGAAGCCGTCCCATTCATGTCTGTGCGCAACCGCGGTGGTGGTATGGTCGTGCTGTGGGCTAATGTTGACGATTGCTAGGGTGGGCCAATGTCTTCATGATTGAAATTCAATTCGCACAATCGACAGTATCTGGCGGTGGCCTTGTCAGCGGGCAAGTTGTGCTGACGCCTCATCAAACACAAACTGCGAAAACACTGCAAATTGAGATGTTTTGGGGTGTTTTTGAAAATAAGTCGCCAGTTGCATTGCGTCAAAATAGTCGGCAATCGATCGCTGCTGAAATTCCCAGCGGGCAACTTGTTGCTGGTCGGACCTATCAATTCCCATTTGAATTTAGGGTTCCAAATGGTCCCGCGAGTTATGCCGGACAGTATTTTGATGTCACCTGGCGTGTGCAGGCGCGGGTCAAAACTGGCAAATTATTCGGTAATGAAAAGCACCATGCATCGTTTACACTCGTGCCTGACCCAACAATTACGCCTTATCTTGCTGGACAATCCAAACCAAGACTTGCAACATACTGGACACATCTGAACGGTATTGAGCGTTTCGGAAAGATAGCATTTGGAAGTGTCTTGGCCTTTGGTGGCATCCTGTGCATGTTGGCGTTGTCAGACGTGCCACTAACCTTTGTCGTTGCGCTTCCCTTTGTCTTAATTGGAACGGGCATCATCGCTTGGCAGTTACGCCATTGGATTGCTCGTATCTTTTTTGCAGAGCTGTCCGTTGAAGTGAATGAAACGACGATTGCGCCTGGTGACACCGTGCATGTTTCTGTTACCGTATCACCATGGTGGCCGCGGACTGTTGCGCAGATGACAGTCAATCTCGTGGCATTTGAGCGTTATGAACGGGCACGCCTCATGGGTACAGGTAGCGATCGGAAACAATCTAGACATATCGAACGAACGCTTATTTATGAAGACAGTATTCTTTTGAGTCAAGATCGACAGCTAACTGGTTTTGAACGCCTTACGGAAGTTGCCTCATTTTCCTTACCGCAAGATTCCGCATTGACGTTCCTTACAGATACGAACCAGATCCTTTGGCAACTGACCGTCACACTCAACTCTGGTCGCTTACCGCGCTGGGTCAAAGAAATTGTGTTGGACGTGAAACCGTGACTTACTTGCTTGTTCGTGTATGAAACTTGTTGAGTTGCTCCGTAATCCAGAGTTTGACTGGCCTACTGTGAATGTGCTGGCTGGTAAGCCGACACTATGGATGGCACCAATGGTAAGCGGTCAGGCGTTTGACACGCAACAAATTGCCATGCAGCCAATGTATCCGTTGCGGAAGTTGTTGGCGCAGTCGCGTAGGTGTTACACCAGTGCGTTGCCCGCCGAAATTCTGAATGCGCTGCTTGCCATTGAAGCAGGTCAACCGCATTACTATTGGGCGTTTGCCAACATGCACGATGCGTGGAAAATGGCGCGTAAATGGCAAGACCCACGGAATCAGATTCCCAATCGCCCACGCAATTTACTGGAACATAAGCTGTCACAACTGTTTGGGTGTTTTCCAAATCAGATACCAACGGCAGATGTTCAACTGGCGCTATTTATCGGAACTGGAATTTGCGATCATCCCGGATTACATCGTACGGGTGGCCCCGGACGGATTGAAACAGAACGTCCAGATCTAATTCCACGCAAACATTGGGATTTAACCGGCTTTCTAGATTTCATGGGTGGTGTTTGGCTCATTGAACGACACGAAGCACAGAACCCTGTGATAATAACGCTGGAACAATTTCGAGCGTTATGGGAGCCATGCGCACCACCGTCTATTACATTTGAACGCGACTTCAATGTCCGCGAATTTCGCAATGTCTTAGCTAACTGGGTTGAAGATCAATCCTAGTGTAACGAAATGTTTGAGTTGAAAATACCTGTTGCATGACAGTATGTGCATGCGGAAAAAGCTTTATCTCGTGAGTGAAGATTTTTTCAGGTATGCTTCATTGCAGGTTTTGTCAATGTCTCCTAATTTATTTATCTCCATCTTTTTCTAATGAAACGTCATTTCAACGTCCCAACAATTTGGCAGCCATTTGGTGCATTCTCAATGGGTGTGGCCCGAGGGCAAGGCCAAATAGTGTATCTAAAAGGCCAGATTGCGTTAGATGAGAACGGCAATATTGTTGGTATTGCTGATATGAACGCGCAAGTTGAGCAAACGCTGTCCAACATAGAGCAGAGCCTTATGCATGTCGGTGGTGAAATGGGAGATATTATTTCCCTCACACAGCACACGACTGACATAGAAGCGTTTATGCAGGCAGGTGCAATTCGCGAGAAATTCTTTCAACCGCCGTATCCAGTGACAACGACTGTTGAAGTAAGCCGCTTGTTTGACCCTAACCTAATGATCGAAATTACGGCTATCGCGGAAATTCCCTTAGACCGTTTCATTGCGCCAGCGGCAATTTAGTG
>JAHDIM010000126.1 GCA_020630805.1 Anaerolineales bacterium | reverse complement strand
CTCTAGGCCCAAATCAACCCACCAACAAATGCACATCCCCAAACTCATGCCACAGGTAACGTTCTTGTAACGCCGCCGCATAGGCCACTTCAAGATGCGGCACACCTGCAACCTGCGCCAGCATTGAGAGATGACTAGCCTTTGGCTCATGAAAGCCAGTCAGAATGCCATCCACTACGCGCAGTGGGCGTTCTGGGCCGATGACTAACTCAGTCCAGCCACTGTTTGACGACACGTTGCCATCCGCAGCAGTGGCACTTTCGAGCGCCCGCACCGCCGTGGTGCCGATGCCAATGACGCGCCCACCTTGTGCTTTTGTGAAGTTGATCAACTCTGCAGTGTCAGCACTGACTTCAAAATACTCAGCGTAGGGCGGCTCATGGTCTTCCAAACTCGCTACGCCCGTATGCAGCAACACCGGCGCAAACCGTACACCTTTGGTTGCCAACTGCGTCACAATCTCCGACGTAAACGGTCGTCCTGCGGACGGCATTTCTGCCGAGCCATGTGTGGTCGCAAACACCGTTTGATAGGTTTCCAAAGGATACGCCTCTGGCACATATCCATAGCGAATGGGGAACCCAATCTTGTTGAGCAGCGCCCGAAATGCAAATGGGCTGTCTAACTCCGCCACCCATAAGCGCATGTTGCCGGGCTGATAAGGCGCAATCAGTTGGATGTTGCTGTTAGCAGCGAGTTCAACGTTTGTGTCTGACCTAACTGTTAAGTAAGGTTGCGTGCCAAGCGCTGTCAGTGTGCGCAGTTCAACAACAAAACGATTAGCATTCAACTGCGTTGAAAAATGCACATGCACGGCTTCACCACGATACGTCCCAGCAACCGCCGCAGGCAATGTACCGCTGGTATTGATCACCAGCACATCACCTGCATTCAGATGATCCACAATTGCAGAGAAATTCGTGTGCCAGACGGCATCGGACTGGTAATGAGACACCATCATCCGAACCGCATCGCGGCGTAATCCACGGGCTTCGGCTGGGGCTGTCGCAGAAAGTTCTGGCGGCAAAACAAAGTCTAACGTCGGCTGTAATTGCGTAACGGTCATGCTGCACCTCCAACCCATTCCAATTCTTTTGCGCGGTAGCGGCCACTCAATTGCGCCCCTTCGATCAGCGCTAACAAACCTGGCACACTTGCTTCTGGCAACTCGCGGTCGCTAATGTCTTCGCCGGGAAACGCCGCCTGATGCATTTCTGTGCGCATGTCGCCTGGATCTACCCACAACACGCGCCATGTGGGATTTTCTGCTGCTAACACGTTGCTGATTTGTTCCAAGGCCGCCTTGCTTGCGCCGTAGCCACCCCAACCAGCGTAGCCTTCAATCGCTGCGTCTGAGGTGATGTTGAGGATGGCCGCATTGTCAGCAAGCATCTGTCGGACCGCCTGTAAGACGCCAAGTTGAGCTGTGACATTGATCGCAAATACGTTTGCTAATTGATCTAGCGGATAGTCAAGCAAGTTCGGCAACGGGCTAGGTCCGAGGGTGCCAGCATTGTTGATCACTAATACCAGTTCACCAAGGTCAGCGGCAGCGTTCGCTAATGCCTTCCGATGAGCAGGGTCTGTAATGTCCCCAGCAATGGCAATAACATTTGTATGTTGACGCAATGCAGTTGCTGTGGACTGTAAGTCAGTATTGCCGCGCGCGGTGATGAGTAATTGCCAGCCACGTTCGGCGAGGGCAGTTGCTAAGGCACGTCCTAATCCACGTGATGCGCCAGTGATAAGTGCTGTGTTTTTCATATCAATCTCCATGTGGTTGTTCTGATGTCTACAGAATATTGGAGATTGTTTGGTTTGAAATCTGGGGGAAGGACAGTTTTTGACCTGTACTTTTGGACAGGAGAAGAAGCTTAGGCAATTGACGAGGCGGGGTCCTAACGACCTTCGGTCGCCTTAAGGACCCCGCCTCGTGATTGAGATTAGTACACCGAAATAAGGCCCTGTTGGATGGCAATGGTCACGGCTTCAGTGCGGTTGCTGGCACCGAGTTTGCTGAGCAGTGCGCTGACGTGGAATTTTGCGGTTCGTTCGGAGATGGTGAGTCGTTGCGCGATTTCTTTGTTTTGCAGACCTTGAGAAAGCAATTCCAAGACTTCTTGTTCGCGAGCAGTCAATGTTGGCACGGCTGGCGGCTGTTCACGCAGCTGACGCATGAGCTTAGACGCGACCACAGGTTGTAAAAGTGAGCCACCGCTGGCAACGGTTCGAATAGCGCCAAACAATTCATTGCGTGGCGAGCCTTTTAGCAAGTAGCCTTTGGCACCGGCTTTAACAGCCTCTAAGATGCGCTCATCTGTATCGTAGGCGGTGAAGATGAGTACCGGCACGTTGGATGCAACGCTGGACAATTGCTGCAACACCTCAACACCATCTAAGGTGGGGATTTCGAGGTCAAGCAGCAAAATATCCGGCAGCTGTTGCGCAGATCGTAGCCAGTCGAGTGCGGCTCCGCCATCGCCAATTTCACCAATGACTTCGAAATCGGGTTGGGTGCTCAAAATTGCGACTAGACCATCCCGCACGACGGGATGGTCATCCACAATCAAAATTCGGATCATGCAGACTCCAATGGCACAGTGACTTGAATGGTTGTGCCTTGCCCAACAGCAGTGGCAATGTCCAACTGACCTGTTAGCAAGTTCACACGCTCGGTAATACCAACAAGACCAAAGCGCTCTGCGGTCAAATCTTCTGGGTCAAACCCACGTCCATTATCAGAAATGGTCAGTTCGATTGTCTTTGAATGATGCTTGAGATCCAAAGTGATTTCATCTGCGGCTGCATGTTGGCGCGCATTGGTAAGGGCTTCTTGCGCAATCCGATACAGTCCCATCGCGATGCGGGTCGGCACGGGCTTATGCTCACCAATCACTGTCACTGTGACATCGGGCTGCGCGAGTTCAGTCAGGGCTTCCGCTAGCGTTTTGCTCATCAGCGGAACAGCACGCAGATCCAACACGGAGCGTCGAATTTCAGCCAAATTATGACGGGTTAAGGCCAGTGCTTTTTCGACGTAGGCTTCCGCTTGCTGCGCTTCGCCTTCCAACAGCACCGATGCCGACTCCAACTGCAATGTCACTGCCGTTAGCCCTTGCGCCACGGTGTCATGCAATTCCCGCGCAAGACGGTTCCGTTCAGCCAGTTCGCCTTGCGATTTTTGTTGTGCAAACAGGCGGGCCCGTTCTACTGCCATGCTGAGCATGTCCCCAATTGTATGCAAAAGTTGTAGTTCACTCGCGCTAAGTTGTTTGCGGTCCCGGCTAGAAAGATTGATCATCCCAATCTTTTTGCCGTGCGCAATGAGGGGAACACTCGTGTGAAACGCCAGATAATCGCTTTCGGCTTCAAGCCCAAACAAGCGGCTGCATTGCACCACGTTGATATTAGCAGCTTCGGCTAAATTGCCTTCCCGAAAGCTGGAAAGACAGTAACACCAGCCTTCAAGCTTCTCAGGACGCTGGTCAAGTCCGGTGGGTAAGTTGCGGGCAGCAGCTAAGTAATGCTTCGCGACATCATCTTCGGCAAGCAGCCAAATCCAGCCAGTTTCGAGATTGAAAAAAGTTGCCGTCTGATCTAGCACTGTTTGCAACAGTGTGTCTAGATCCGCAATGGCATTGAGGGTTTGCGCAACTTTGTTGAGTATGACTAACTCCGCATTGCGCTGTTGGATGGGATCAGCCGTCATTGTCTACAATGGAAATGACCGCCGAACCTGTAGTCGGGGACAAGCTCGCATTGCTTGGCTCAAACAAGTAAATCGTGAACTGCTCTGTTTCTTCGGCGATGTCATCATCCATAATCATAACTTGTAGATAGATTGTGGTCTGCCCAATTGGGATGATGTAGTTGCCAATCTCAAAACGCATGTCTTCGCCATAGACCGTGGAAATGTTTGAGATGGTCACGAGTGAGATGACATCGGTATCTGTTGGATGACTAAGCTGAAGTGGGATCAGAATTGATCCTTCGCTTTCGTTGACTTCATAGGAGGCTGCCCCAAAGCCAATCGTTGCAATTCCATCTGGCCCAAGTGTTGGTACTGGCGCAGGTGTGACGTCCGCTGTATCAGCTTCTGGCGTCGCGGTTGGTTCACCACTGTCAGGCACATCAGTTGGCGCAAGTGTAGGCTCAACATCAGCAGGTTTAGCATCGTTTTCCGTAATGGTGACAGTAATGGAGGCCTCAGCTTCCGGCACAACGGCATTGGTGGCATCAGTCACGTAGAGGAAAAACACCTCATCCCCTTCATAGGCTTCATCGTCAAGAATTGGAATACTGAGTGAAAAGTCGCTTTGCCCGGCAGCAATGGTGACTGTTTGCGCTGACAGATTGAAATCTTGGCCGTTGACCGCTGAGCCCTCGACTGCGCCAATTTCAAAGCTAACGGCTTCGCTTATCGGCGCAGACGTTTGCAAGAAAATAGTCAGCGTACCGTCATTTTCAGTGATGCTGTAGCTGGCGGCCCCAAAGCCTAACAACGGCCAATCATCATTAGCTGCGGCTGGCATTGGTGTGACCGTTGGAGGCAGTTCTTTTTCTGGCACAAAGATGATTTGGCCAGCATCGATGCGCGTTGTAGGCAGACAGTTTGCGCGTTGCATTTGCGCCACAGTCAAGTTGTAACGTAGCCCAATCCGGAACAAGTTCTCACCAATTTCCACCATGTAAGGATGCCAATCTGAGCGCGGACGGCATGGTTCTGGAGTTGGTCCCGCCATGGTTGGCGTTGCAGCGTCAACAACCGTATCAGCATCTTCGTCAGCATTGTCTTCAGCGACTTCCGTCGCGGTTGCATCTACATTTTCAGCGCCATCGGTATCATTTTCATCAGCTGACATTGAGTCGTCATCTGAAGCAACGTCTTCTTCCATAGCTTCAGCGCCTGTATTTGTATCCGATTCTTCATCTGAGGTCTCTTCGGTCTCAGAGTCAGACATACTCTCTCCGTCGTCAGCCGCTACGGTTGCGGTTGGCTCAGCCTCCATTTCTTCACCATCCATCGCCTCACCATCTGGCGTAGCCGTTGGATCTGGCGCAGCTTCCGCGACTAACGTTGCAGCGATATTCACTGGCTCGGTTGCTGCGGCAGCTAAGGTTGCCTCTACTGACTCTGCAACTTGATTGTTCATTGCAAACAAACTGTCTTCACGGAGTGCGACAAAAAATGCAATCCCAATGGTAAGTAGGAACAGCAGAATAGGAAGAAGAGATGCTAAAACGCGACGCATGGCAGCTTATGCAGGGATCACAAAGTGGAAATTCACACCACGATTTGGAACGCTATCCACCGAGATATGCCCGTTGTGTGCATCGATAATAGCTTTGACATTGCGCAGACCGGCTTGCTTTTCACCCAGCCCAGCGATAGAGGCTAACTTCTTGTGGCTAGCCGTGAAGACAACATCAAGTTCATCACCTGCGAGACCTACACCACTGTCAGTCACGGTGACGGCCAAAGCTGATGCGCCCGTCGCATCTTTTGCGTGAATGTTGAAGACCACCTCACTATGATCTGGTGAAGCCAAAAATGCATTATTGAGCAAGTTATGGAGCGCTTGCGTCAATGCCGATGGCTCATAGGCCACCACAGGCAATTCAGGGTCCATATCTACGCGTAAAGCAACGTCGCGCTCTTGGAAATGCCGAATGGCCCAAGAAATCACACTTTCAATGGTGCTCGTTGGGTCAGCCAATGCAAGATCTAGCTGCAAAGGCCCTTTTTCAGCTGCGCTATTGCGCACTAAATCATCGACCATGCCGCTGATGCGTTCACCGCCAGAGCGGATATGTTCAAGATAGCGGCGCTGCGAGTCGCTCATGTCGGTATAAGCGCCCTGCGCGAGGAGACGTTCAGCATAGGCCGTAATGGCTTCCAGCGGTTTGCGCAGATCCTGCACCGTCGCTAGCATAATTTGCTGTGTGTTGGCACCTTCGGCAATGCTGTCTGGCTGCGGCTTGGCAACAAAATCTCGGTCGCCTTCAAGCTGATTCAGAATTTGATAAGCCTCATCCGAAGCAGCTACAAGTTCGCGTTCGCGGCTCAATAGGTCATCACGTTCACGCGCCAAGTCATCATGCGAGGTAATTAGTTTGCCAAGCTCAACTTGAGCGGTATCGCGCTCGGTGGTTAGTTTTTGAATCTGGCGTTGTAGATCTAAAACGCCAGTCTTGACCTGTTCCACCGTTGGACGCTCTTTCAATTCTTTCCGCAACTGGTCACGTTCAGCGGTAAGGGCCGCGATGCTGACTTGGGCATCATCAAGATCAGATGACAAGGCACCCAGTCTAGCCCGAGATTGATCTAGATTGATACTGAGTTTTTCGACCTCAGCCCGTGATGCGTCCAAATCCTCAGTCAAATGTGTAACACCAACCTCTTTCTGATCTTTTTGCGCAGTGAGCACATCGACTTCAGCCTTGGCGGTATCAAGTTCAGCAGTCAGCTTAGCAATTTCATCTGTTTGCGATTTCAGCTCCGCTTCCAGAACCGAGGTATTTACCGTGCCGGTTGGCAACACTTTCGTTTGCTTGGCTGCATTTAGTTCAGTTCGCAGCCGGGCAATTTCTTCAGTTCGGCCTTGCAAGCTGGCAATGGCATTTTCTAAGTCAGTTGTAAGCTGGCCTTTTTCAGTGAGCGCTGAATTCAACTCGCCGCGCAGGCTGACCAATTCAGCGGCATTCGGCTGTAATTTCGCCGTTTGCACTTCGCTAAGTTCTTGCAGTTGAGCCCGCAATTGTTCAGTGCGTTCCTTTTCGGCATCCAATTGCGTGTTGGTATTGGTTAGTTTGGATTGGAGTTCTTTCTGCGTTTCCAGTAATTTTGGGTCACCAGCACCAACGGAGGCCGCATCGTAGCCCGAAATAAGACGGCGGAAAAACGCGACCAGAAGCATTGGGAAGGCCACTAAATCTGCGTAGCGCATCAGGTATGGTGCTTGTTCATTGCGACCAAGTTGCGTGATCACCAAAACCGCCATCACGGCAAACGCCAATAATCCGACAAACAAATAGCCCCACCCTGCCCGCTGACGAAGCAATAGCCAGATAAGTGCCCCCGCAATCATCAGCAGTTGTAAGGCATACCAAGCGCCCCGTAGTTGCGGCACTGCAAGGAACACTACAAAGAACAGCAACCCAATGACCAACACGGCCACAATTACAATAGATGACACCCCTAAGAGGCGCGCGTCTTTTTGGAGGTCTTGACCGTCCTGCCAATTCAGCACTAGCCAGACCAACATCGCGATGGTGGCAAAACTAATGAGTTGTTCCAGAATGGGGATAATGACGGCATCATCCAAGTAAGGTAAGTCAAACGCAGTGAAGATGACTGAGATCAGTCGCAAGACTAAGACAACAGACAGACCAATTGCGAGTTGGCGCGAGCCAGGGAGTTGCCGTCGTTGCCACCATGCAAACAAAATCGCCGCTTCTAATAAAAGCAGCGTCATGAGGTAGTACACAAGGTTTCCCGGCAGTTGTGTAATTAGGTCAGCGAGTCGTTCAATTGTTTGCATAGCGTTTGAATACAAATCTGATTATACGGGTTTTGAGACCATGAAATCCACATTGACAACACCTAAAAACGCAGTAGAATATCGCAACTACCAGCCGAAGTGGCGGAATTGGCAGACGCGCTACGTTCAGGTCGTAGTTCCTTCACGGGAGTGTGGGTTCGACTCCCACCTTCGGCACTGCATAGATTGCAAGAAAAAGTCCAGCAACATTGCTGGGCTTTTTTGTTTAACGTTGAGTTTCAAGAAAATACAGCGGCTTGCTCTAGGTCACGTCAGCCGTAAGCCGACACCAAGCTTAAAGCTAAGAGCTGACTACCCCTTCCCTTGCACCAATCTTGCAACTCTCCTATTATTGATTTGGGTAGCCATCGTACCGTTATTTGGAGCAGAAATGAACACTTTATCTTCTATTGATTTTCACGGGCTGTATCGCCGACTTGAAAGTTATTTTCCAATCATTATTATTGGGTGCCTGTTACTTGGGCTATTGATGTTCATTTTCAATTACAACCAACGCCTCAATACACGCGATACTTACCTCGAAAATATTTCTTTACTGGAAGGCGAAATTAGCGACTTGGAAGCGCAAAAAGCTCAGCTCCAGTCAGAGCTCGATTATGCCCAGAGTGACGCAGCCGTTGAAGCGTGGGCTGGTGGCATTGCGCGGATGGCAAAACCCGGTGAAAAGCTGATCATTCCAATTGAGCGCGGTGAGCCAGTTGTGATTGCTCCAGAAACGCCACCTGTGGTTGAAGAGCCAGCACCGAATTACGAAAGCTGGGTCGATCTCATCCTAAATCGCTAATTTTTGACTGCCCACGAAGAATCACGAAGGGTCACTAAGAAAATTCTTCGTGCAGCTTCGTGCCCTTCGTGGGAAATGCTGTTTGCTAAATCTAGACCGCCAAAACCAATATCGCGCGCGTTACCAGTCTGAAACCGAGGGCTGGCAACCCAGTGGCGATGCTTACGAAGCAACGATTAGACGTTATCTGACCAAAGATAGCGTCTTTTTAGATTTAGGCTGTGGCCGAGGCGGCTTGCCAGAGAAGCTGGCTGAGGAACAGTTTTCACAGCTCTTTGGGCTTGATCCAGACATCGCTTCATTAGTGGAGTATCGTGCGCCGGGCGTGCAGCTGGCAAATGGTCTCGCCGATGATTTGCCCTACCAAGCTAACAGCTTTGATGTCATTATTGCGACTTGGCTATTTGAGCATCTACCCGCGCCAGAAAAAACGCTCGCTGAATTACAGCGCGTCTTACGCCCAAACGGCAAACTGATCCTACTGACCCCGAATGTGAAGCATCCGCTGCTGTGGGCCAATCGCATTAGCCAACTGTTACCTGCCATCCAAGGCAAGCTAGTGGAACGCTTGTATGACCGCGCCGAAGCAGATACCTTCCCTGTCACCTACAAAGCAAACACACCGGCCACACTAAAATCGCTGGCAGCTAAGGCAAAGCTCACTGTCAAAGAACTCCAAATTATTCCTGATCCGTCTTATCTGGCATTCAATGATGTGATGTATCGGTTGTCCGTAGGGTTAGAAAAAGTGCTGCCGCAGAGTTGGGGCGTGCACTTATTGGTAGTGCTAGAAAAGGGACGCTAAGAAAACTACGAATTGAGGCAAGGCACCTTGGTCTCTAATAGCGCAGTCAGCAATTCGAGCGTTTCGGGGTTGCCAAGCAGTTGTACGCCATGCCCAGAAATGTCATCTGAAATACGCGTAACGTTTGCTGTTTGCTGGCGCGCATTTGCAGTAAACACAGCATAGTCATCCGCAACATCATAAACTTCAATGCTAGGTAACGTTGGCGGCGGCTCTGCCAAGGTCACCTCAAAATACGTTATCCCCGGCGAAAGTAAAACCAGCCCATCTACCTCTGAGTTGATCACTTGACTGGCAACATTGCCACCAAAGCTAGCGCCAATCATGACTGTGCAAGCTTTGGCGTCACGTGCTGCAAACCAAGCTGCGACATCAGCGGGAATCTGCGTCCACTGTTTCTTCCCCAACGACTGTCCATGCCCGCGTAAATCCAGCGTAGTGAGTTGCCAATTATGCTGCGCCCAAGCATCGATTAATACATCCCATTCATTTGAGTCACTATAAGCCGAATGCAGTAGGATAATTTCAGTTGTGTCTGACTGACCGTAGGTTTTGCCGGAGAGGTAAATGCCGTCTGCCGTTTCAAAGAAGAAATTTTGCGGGAGAGATGTAGATTGGGTGATGACCCAAAGTGCAGTTATAACCGTTGCCAATACAAAACACCCTGCCAACAAGGTATAGACGACCGTATTGAATTGCACACGCGCAGCGCGCCGATTCGGGCTGCGATTATAAATACCAACGTCCTCGGGATTCTGTGGGTGTTGGGAACACACCTAGTCGCCCCGTTGGGGACGCCTCTACGGTTACGAATGACATGGGGTTTACTTTGGCAACCGTCGAATTGGACGCATATCGGTAATTGTGGTTGGGTCTTGTGCTTCATCTGACTGTAAAACGGCATCGCCAACGCGCAGAATACCATTGGTCAAAATTCGGGCACGGATGCCACCACGGCCTTTCATCGCTTTATGACCACCTTCGGCCACGCCGACATTCATCCACTTACAGGGAGTGCAGTGACCTGTGCCTTCGAACGTAATGCCTTGTAAGGTGAAACGCGTTTTCATCAGCTGGTTGAGATTGATACCTTCAGTAATCACATTGCGGCGCACGCCCATTGGATCTAGGGCGTCGAGCGCCATTACGTCTTGAATGTAATCTAGCGTTTCGGCAGCAAAGAACGTAATCTGACCGTTGTAGTCAGGCTTGCGGTTATAAAACCGATCCCCCACAATGCCCATGTTGGCATGCAGTTCAACCTCTGCTAAGTCATGCGTGGGATGCGGCCCCGGCTTCCCAAAGCGCTTGCCCCAGTAATTATGACCAGGTGAAACAAAAATATGGCGGATTTTTCCAGTGGTGGTGTAGGACATAAGAGAAGTAGAATTCAGAACGTGATAGTAGAGAGTTGAAAGTTGAGTTCAATTCTAAGATCAACTATCAAGGCTCAACTGTCATTTTAACCTGCAACTATGAATCAAACCGTAACTAACGCATCTCCACTTCGCCGCCTGTTCAACTACACTGCCGACAAGCGGCAACTCGTCACGCTGGCGACAT
>JAHDIM010000125.1 GCA_020630805.1 Anaerolineales bacterium | reverse complement strand
TGGCTAACCCAAATGTTTTCAGGGTTAGCCGATGTCTTCTATGAAGTGGCCGTGATGGTCACCATCTTCGAACGCACTGGCTCCGCGTTGCTGACCGCGGGTGTGACGGTTGCCCGCACTTTGCCGCCATTTTTGTTTAGCCCCTTTGCCGGCGTCTTGGTTGATCGTTATTCGCGGCGCACGGTTCTGATGGTGATGACAATTTTCAAGGCCGGTGTGGTTGCATTGTTACTGCTGTTCGCCAACGATGAAAACCTAAACGTCTTTGGCATCTACTTAGTCGCTGCTGGTTTGGCAACCGCAACTACGTTTTATATGCCAGCGCGGCAAGCCCTTATTCCTTCGCTTGTGCCTGCTAGTCAACTTGTCAGTGCCAACAGTTACATGATGGCAACCTTTCCTGCGACGTTTGCAATTGGGTTTATTGTGGGGGGCTATCTCTTAGGAATCACAACACTGAGCGTAATTGTGATTGTCATGTTGGTGTTATTGGTATTAGCAACCTTGCTCATCTGGCCAATTCGTCCGGACGCACCGCACAAGACCAAGACTGACTCGTCTGAGGATGAAAGTGTACTGCAATCGATTCGAGACGGGGTGAGTTATGTGCGTGGGCATCGGATTGCGCGTCCGCTGGTCGTGATGGAATTCCTAGAGCACGTCCCGCATGGCATCTGGACTTCGGCGATGTTGTTGGTGTTTGTGGAGCAAGCCCTCAACGGTGGGTCAGCCGAGTGGGGGCAGCAAAATGCAGCCTTCTTTCTCGCGATGTTTGCTGGTTCCGTGATTGGAGCAAGCGCGTCTCAATTTATTGCACGCCAACCGGGCAAGATCATTATTGTGAACGCGATTTTTTCCTGTGTGCTCACCATTGCCTACGGTTTGAGCGGCAGTAACTTGATTGCAGTTATTTTGGCATTTGCGTTTGGCATCCCAATGGCGTTGCGCGACGTGGCGCAAGATTCGCTACTCCAAACTGAGGTTGCAGATGGCGTTCTTGGACGGGTCTATGCGTTTCGCGAGATGGGACGCAACATCATCTTTATGCTGTCAGGATTATTCTTCGCTTGGCTAGCAGGTTACGTTGATGTTCGCACGATCTATTTGATTGGCGGCATTATGTATGCGGGCACTGCGTTATACGCGGCATCAAGTCGGGCGCTGCGGCAAAGTCAAATTTTGGAAAAAGGCGAGCCCACGACTCAGGCAACGTAGCGACCATTGCACTGTTGGTCTTAGTGCGAAGACTCGCAAATCTCTTTAAGATCACTATGCTTTTACCGTAGTCATTACGGATAATTTGCCGCTTGTAAATTCTGACCCGTCACATGGTTATACGATTCAACAATCAGTTGGAAGGTAATCTCAAGCTCTTCCTCAGTCACTGGCGTGTAGAGCATCACAAATCCTTCCCAACCTTCACGGTCGTCTGCCCACGGATGGCGTTCTCCCCAGCCCTTCTCTGAGATTTCAACGGCGCGTGTGAATGGCAGTGGGGCGTGCAGGCTGCCATCCGGATGAATGTGGGCAAACTCACGCCCTGACACAATTGCCATCGGATGCGCGAGTGCGATATCTTCAGCGAGCCACATCCCGCGCGCGCCGGGCAACGATACAATCGTGGGACGATCCTCAACGCCAGGCAGGGTGAACGCGCGGCGGAATAGCTCTTCATTGACAGCTTGATTAGGTATGACATCCAGTTGGACATGCGGCACAGTTCCACTTGTGATGGTGCGCGGTCCCTCACGAACTGGGATTTCAAAGCGCGTCGGCGCACTAGCGTCTGTTTCAGTAGCTTCTGTTGGCTCTACAGCCACAGTTGCGTCGATAACTGGGCTTGCTACAGGCGTGACTTCGGCAGGTGAACGAGAGCATGCGCTTAGCAACATACTCGTGAGGCAAAACATGACGGTAACTGGAATTAGTTTGTTCATAACTGTTTATCGCAAGTGGTTTATTCGTTCCAAATATCGTATTTGACGTTCAATGCTTCCATTAAATCTGCATCAGCGAATTGTTCGTCTGTGAGCGTTTTTAGCTCTGCTAAGTAATCCTCAAATCCGGCGGGACTGAAAATGCTTAGCATACGGGCCCCGTTTTCACTTTTGGCTTCGTGCCATACATATGGCGGTACATTGATAGTCATGCCCGGCGTGGCAACAATGGTTTCATCATCAAAAATGAGGGTCATCTCGCCGTCTAAGATGTAGAAGACTTCAGTCATTTTTTTATGATGATGGCGTCCGAGATGAAACCCCGGTTTCACGGTGTCTTCCACCATGGAAACACGACCTTCAGCCAAACTCCCAACCGTTTTTACAAAAATGTGGTCGCTGGACCACTCATATTCTATGCCTTCACCGATGTGAACAATTTCGTGTTTCATTATTAATCCTTGATTATTTTCTAGAGTGTCCAAACTGCAACTGGCTGCGGAATGGATATGGATTTAGCCATGATAGATCTCTCGAAAGATGCGGGGCAGTTGTAGAGGAGATCGTGCTGCCCCACATCATAGGTCAATGGTTATGGTTGAATGGTGTAGAGCGTGTTGGTCATGGTTTCCATGTTTGGAAATGACATGAATGTCTCTATGCCGGGTGCTTCCATAAACTTGGCGATTGATGCTTCCGCATCGGCGACACTTTCCCAGTGCACCACAATGATCCATTCGCCGTCTTCAGTCACCCCAAGCGTGCGGCCTAGGTAGCCCGGTTGCTTGACGATGTGCTCTTCACGCAGCGCGTCGTTGGCGGCAATCCAGCCGACTACATCGGCACCGTCTTGCAACCTAACTGTGATGACTTCGGCGACACCTGCGTTTGGATAGGTCGTTTGACCGTCAATTGATGACACCACTTCATATTGTTTGATGGCCATTGTGTCGCCGTTGAAGTTGCTCATAAAGGCGTCTAGACCATTGGCTTCACCAAAGCCGGCAATAGAGGCATCGCTGTCTGCTTTGGTGTCCCAATGGACCACTAAGCGAATTTGCCCAGCATCACTTACCGCAGTTTCACGCGCGCGATACCCCGGTTGTTGTGATGCATATTCATCTTCGATGACTTGGTTGGCTGGCAAGAAAGCATCCATTGTTGCGCCTTCAGCCATGTCAACGGTGATCACTTCGATAAGTCCCATACTGGTATCTCCTTCGTTTTCAGGGAATAAGAATGGCAGGACGAAGTCGATGGCTGCGTCCATGCCCAAGTCTGGGAACGCTTCTATGAGACCGCCTTTGAATTCTTCAGCAGTGGTGGTGGTGCTCATCAGTTCACCAGCTTTAGAGAGCCAAGCGATGTTTTCGTCGTAGAGGCTAGCGTCGCCTGGCAGACCGTGACCGGGCAATACGATGGTGTCAGCAGTGCTGTCCGCTTTCAGATCTTCCAGCGCGGCGATCCAAGTGGGTGGCATACCCGCCATAATCAGATGGACGCCACTGTAGACAATGTCACCGACAAAGGCGACGTCATAGTCTGGCAGTTTGGTCACCAATTGGAATTCAGCTTCGGCGTCTTTGACGAGCGAGACGTCATAAGTGACTCCATCAATTTCCATGGTGCCGGGTTCTAAGACTTCAGGCGTCACAAAAATGCTGGCAATCGCGTCGCCAAATTGGGCTTGCTTTTCGTCAATTTCCGCTTGTCCAACTTCTGCGATCAGTGCAGATGTTTCCGCCAATGCGAAAACTGGCACATCTGCAAATGCTTCACTCCCGAGGAAATGATCTGGGTGTTCATGTGTAATTAGCACGCGTTCGATTGGCTTGGCCAGGCTGTCAGCATAGGCGCGGAAGTCCATTGCGTTTGGCAGCAAGAATTGTGTGTCAATTACAACCAAATTGTTGGCTGACTCAATGATGTAGGTGCTGTTGGCAAAGACTGGTTCAGGTGCGGTAGCAACGTGAATGGTGACATCGCCGAGGTTGTAAACGGTCATTTGCAGACCGCTCTCACGCATAGAGACTTCAGGCTCACGTGAAACAGGAACTGCTTCTGGCTCTGGTTCAGGGACAGCGGTTGGATCCTCCACCGCGGCGGGTTCTGGGGTTGCAGCAGGTGCTGCGTTACAGGCAATCAGCAGTGTCATGCCAATAATGCTGATCAAGAAAAGTAGAAACCGAGTACGTTTCATAAGTTGCATCCTCTCCAATTAAGAGATTGTTTGTTAGATGTAATACCGATAATCAGATAACGTTATCCAAGAACTGGATGACACTATCCTAGAAGCGTCTGCTATTTGGAGTTGGGACTTTATGAGATGGTTTTGGTATTTTTTTGTCGTAAATACTCTGACAGAGGGGTGAAATGCCAGAGTTGATGGGAGAATTCAGCTAGAGGTTTTGGAACATTTATGAGTGTTGATAGTAATATCCATGTTTACAAGAAGGACATTCCCCTGCATACGTTCCGTATGGGGCTGGATCCAAATTATGAGGAGGTGCCACTGGAGTATTTGAGTTTTAGCGAAGCGCCCAAGCTGGCACAGGCAACGTATCCGCATCGGCATGACTTCTATGAAGTGCTGTATGTCACCGGTGGCGAGGGGACGCACTACATTGACTTCAACGCTTACCCCATTGAGCCCAATACCTTCTACTTTATTTCACCGGGGCAGGTGCATTACTGGGAAACTACAGTGCCCATTGAGGGCGAAATTTTGGTCTTCACCGATGACTTTCTATTGTTAGCACCAGCCGATTATATGGTGCTGCATGAGCTGTCGTTTTTTCACACCGTGGAAGGGCAGCCAACGTTGAAGTTGAGCGATGTTGAGCACTTGTCAGTGACGGACTTGTTTCGGTCTGTTGCGAAAGAGTTCCGTGAAAATCAATTTCGAATGTCCTCGGTATTGCGTTCATATTTGCATATTTTGCTGGTCCAGATCCAGAGAATCTGTGCGTTGCAAGAGGCAGAGACCGCAGTTGGCAATGCCAGTGACAAGATTGCACAAAATCTCACGCGGCAGTTTAAGCAGTTGGTAACCCAAAATTCTGCCGCTGGTCAGTCGGTGCAAGACTTTGCCGACCAGATTGGGGTGTCCGTCAATCATTTGAATAAGACGGTGAAGTCGACGACTGGCTTTACGCCGGGACAACTTATTCGCCAAGAAGTGGTGTTGGAAGCGAAACGGCTCTTCCGTCACACTGAACTCACCGCAACAGAAGTCGCGTTCCGGCTCGGATTCAATGACCCATCTTATTTTGGACGCTTCTTTCGCCGTGAGGTGGGGGTGAGTCCGGGGCAGTTTCGGGTTGGCGTTGCCTAATGCTCTCTATCTACTGAACAACTTCTAACCTCAGTGCGATGCTTCTGAATACAGAGTGGGATAGACTATAAATAGTCAAATCACACTCTAGGAGACGTCGTAATGATTACTTCCCGCTGGCAAAAACAAAATAGTGCGCTTTTTCCACTCGCTTGGGCGCTTGGCGCGATCTTTGTCCTTATTCCTGTTTGGCCTATATTGGTATTTAATCTAGATGGGCTGATGGGGGTTATTGTGTCAATTGTGAGTCTAGCTGTGGGGTTTGCTCTGATTGCGGCATTATTGAAATGGAATGCTAAATCACTTGTGCGTGTGCTCAAGGTGGACTATCGGCAGTTGGAAAATGACATTCGGAAGACGCTTAAAAACAATCATCTGGCGTTTACGCGCACGATTAATGACGAAGAAAGTTCCGTTGTCTATACCTTCAAAGGCCGCGATAACCTGAGCATGACCGTGGAAAAGTATCACCTCTTCAATTTGGGGACAGATGACAGTGCCTCTGTGACGTTGACTGCTGCAAAAATTACCTTAGAGCAAATTTCAAGCGAAACCCAACTCACCGCTGACCGCATTGTCAAATTGATTGACGGGATGCTGACTGCGCAAACCGCCTAACCCAATAAATTCTCCCGCAGAGTCTTCCCTTCATATTTAGTCCGCACCCGCCCGCGCCGCTGTAGCTCTGGCACAAGCTGATCCACAATTGACCGAAAGCAGTCCGGCGCATAGTACGTCGGCGCAAACTGGATGCCGTCGGCGTCCGTAAAGTCAATCAGCGTTTCAATCTGATCCGCCACGTCTGAGGGCGTGCCCACAAACCGATCATCTGCCGCCATATTGCGGAAGCGCTTGGCAAAGTCCGCAATGGTCGGGTCATCGTCTTGGACAGCTTGTTCAAACGGCCCGCGAATACCCGTCACCTGATCCAAAATTTCAGACAGCCGCGTTTCAGGCGGCAGCTTGGTGATGTCAAAGCCCGCGGGTGAACGCAACGCAGCGACATCGGCTTCATAGCCCGGTCGGGCGAGCACTTCGGCTTGAATAACTTTGGCGGCTTCGGTGGTGTCGGCCACAATTGGCCCATGTGTAAACACCATTTTGATGCTGTAAGGATCGCGACCCGCGTCTGAAGCGCGTTTGCGAATTTCTGCAATGACATTCCGGCGCTGTTCGTTGGTGCCAGCGGGCGCAAACACCATTTCGGCATGGGTGGCGGCAAAGGTCAGTCCTGCTTCTGAGGCACCGGCTTGAGCCAGCACTGGACGCCCTTGGGGACCGGGCATCACGCACAGTGGGCCGGTTGAGCTGTGCCATTTCCCTTCAAAATTGATGCGCTGCACTTTGCTTGGGTCGTTCAGCATCCGATTGTCATGATCCATGACCATGGCGCCTGGCGCAAATGAATCCCAGAGTTGGTAGACCACATCCATATATTCATGGGCGCGTTCGTAGCGTTCATCGTGCGCGGGGAGCGGAATGCCGGCATTGTAGCCTTCATGCGGATTTGAAGAGGTGACAATGTTCCACGCAATGCGGCCTTCAGTGACGTGATCCAACGTTTGCATGGTGCGCGCCAACATATAGGGCGGCACAAACGTGGTGGACATGGTGACAACAAACCCTAAGTGCTCTGTTTTGCCCGCCAGCCGCGCAGCGAGCACGGTCGGATCTAACAATGGAAAGTGATTGCCGTAGCGGATGTTTTCTGGACTGTTGCCGTAACCGCCGATGTTGTCGGCGAGGAACATGGCATCGAATGCGCCTTCTTCTAGCGTCGCGGCGATCTCTTCCCAATAGGGCATTTCATACCATTGATGCCGAATCTTGTCTTTGGGATAGACCCAGCTTAGGCGCGTAATTGGGGCGGCGCAGAACAGCATAAATGCGTTCAGGTGTATTTGGCGTTTTGTCATTCCAGTTCCTCCAAATGTGTGCGGATACTCTAACACAGCGGCTACAATAGGCGGAGGATTTCTAGCCGCGGATGAACGCGGACGAGCGCGGATTTGGCTATTGGGTTAGTCTGTGTGTTCGGGTATTACCAAGCCTATCTGGGACGCGAATGTCGCGAATTAGGCGAATTACGCGAAAGGGTGTTTTTGCAGAAGCCAGCACCGATACGCCGCTCACCGAGCGAAGTCGTCCGAAGGTAAGGCGCAGCCGCTGCGTGCAACTGTACCCTTTGCAAATGAGGACAGCTAAGCCTTACAAAACCAAAAGATCCTTGTTCCATTCCATCAAAGGACAACACACATGAACCACACGCTAGATATAGAAGACAAAGCCCAACTTGTCGCGTACCTGCGCTCCCAAAACCTCATCGATGCTGACGAAGCCATTTCCACCAACATTCTCGCAGGCGGCGTCTCCAATCGTACGATGCTCGTCACGCGCGCTGATGGGACACAGTGGGTGGTCAAGCAAGCCCTACAAAAACTGCGCGTGGCCGTCGATTGGTTCAGCGACCCAATTCGCATCCATCGTGAATCGGCGGCGTTGCGCTGGCTGGGCAATGTGCTGCCCCCAAACAATGTGCCGGCCCTTGTCTTTGATGATGAAGATAATCACGTCATCGGCATGACTGCCATTCCGCAGCCGCATGAAAACTGGAAAGTCATGCTTCTGCGCGGTGATATTGATCACGATCTCGTCAAACAATTTGGCGAAATTCTAGCGACCTTGCATACGCCCACGGTCGCAGATGATCCTGCCTTAACGACCACTTTCGCTGATCGCTCCTTCTTTGAATCGCTCCGGGTCGAGCCGTACTATGGCTACACCGCATCTGTTGTGTCGGAAGCAAGCGGCTTTCTCAATGCGCTTATCGAAACAACGCGCACGCGGCAGTCTGCGATTGTGCATGGCGATTACAGCCCAAAGAATGTGTTGGTCTATCAAGCTCAGCTGGTCATTTTGGACTTTGAAGTCATTCACCTTGGCGACCCTGCCTTCGACATCGGCTTTTCGATGACGCATCTGCTCAGCAAAGCGCATCATGTCGCTAGCAAGCGCCAAGAATTCTTAGACGCAGCGCAACGCTATTGGCAAACATACATCGATGTGCGCGGTGAAATCCAAGATGCAGAGTTTGAGGACTGTGCTGTTCGACATACCTTGGCCTGTCTTTTAGCCCGCGTGGCAGGGCGCTCGCCGTTAGAATATCTTGATGCAAAAGAGCGTGCGCACCAAAAGCAAATCGTCTTGGGCTTGATGGCAGATGTGCCGGCCTCAATGTCTGATCTAATAACAGCGTTTGGATCCCAGCTAGACCTACCGTAAGGGCGGGTTGGCACCCGCCCAGCGTTCCAACACAATTGTGTGTGACGAAGACGATGGCGTGACAGGCCGTGATCTCAACGGCAGTGCTTACCTTGTGCCCAGAGTGGGCGGATGTCAATCCGCCCCTACCGATGGTTTCGGGTATAGACAATAATTTTTTTGTCCAAAACTGAAAATCCGTGCTAATCCGCGTTCATCCGCGGCTAAAAAATGACCATGAAACAAATCAAATCTCTCCATGCTATAGAAATCTTAGACAGCCGTGGGCGTCCGACGGTGATGACGCGCTGCGAACTCAGCGATGGCAGCATTGGCAAAGCCTCGGTGCCGTCCGGCGCTTCCACAGGTACTTCTGAAGCCGTCGAACTGCGAGATGGTGACCCAACGCGCTATGGTGGCCTTGGCTGCTTGCAAGCAGTTGAGAACGTCAACACCATCATCCAAGCCGCTGTCACCGCGCAACCGATCGCGGATCAACAAGCGTTGGACGACTTGTTGATTGCGCTTGATGGCACGCCAAACAAGGGCAAGCTTGGCGCAAATGCGATTTTGTCTGTGTCACTGGCCTTTGCCCGCGCTTGTGCGGTGACTGAACAGGTCGAACTGTATCAATGGTTTGGGCAGCTGGCGGATGTCACCCCGCGCTTACCAAAGCCGATGATCAATTTGTTTAGCGGAGGCAAGCACGCCGGCCAACAGGTCTCGATCCAAGACGTGCAGATTGCCTTTCCCAAAGCCGCGACGATGAACGAAACATTCGCCGCGATGTACAGCGTCTATTACACTGCCGCGAAGCAGGCGCAAGCCCAGCATGGGGTGCGCTTGTTGACCGCCGATGAAGGTGGTTTAGCGCCACCGTTCACGTCCTCTGAGGAAATGCTAGCGGCTGCAGTTGCGGCAATTGAAGCGGCTGGCATGGTCGCTGGTGAAGATGCCTGCCTCACGGTCGATGCTGCTGCAACGCACTTTTATCAATCTGGGCAGGACTATGCGTTGGATGGCAACACCATTTCTGCGACGGACTTGATTGCCTTATACGCTGAGTGGGTGGGGCGTTATCACATCATCAGTCTTGAAGATGGGTTGTTTGAGGATGCTTGGGCAGAGTGGCAAACACTCGCGGCGCGGCTGGGTACTGCGGCGATGACCTTGGGTGATGATTTGCTATGTACGAATCCACAGCGCATTCAAAAAGCGATTGATACCGGCGCAGCGAATAGCCTGCTGTTGAAAGTCAATCAGATTGGGACATTGAGTGAAGCCCTCCATGCGCTCAAGCTCGCCCGCAGCGCAGGCTGGCAAGTGGTTGTCAGTGCCCGCAGCGGTGAAACCGAAGACAATTGGCTGGCCGACCTCGCCACAGGCTGGGCTGCAGACTACATCAAGGTCGGCTCAATCACCCAGTCTGAGCGACTCGCGAAATACAATCGGTTGTTGGAACTAGAAGCGCTTAGCGTTTAGAGCCGCTGGCGGTGGGGTTTGGTGACACATTGTCTTTTTGGGACCCATTCAACGCAGCTCAGGGCAAGCGCGAATTACGCGAATGATTTCTAAATGAAAGCCAGCACCGATACGTCCCCCACCGAGCGAAGTCGAGGTGCAACTGTGGCCTTTGCAAGCGAAGTCTGCCTAGGCTAACGAAACAAAAAATCCGCGTTCATCCGCGCTCGTCCGCGGCTAATAAAACTTGACCACAAACACCCCCAACACCATCAGCATCCTAGGCTCCGGCTGGCTTGGCCTCCCGCTCGTCGAACGTTTCGTTCAGCTTGGCTATCACGTCAATGCTTCAACCCGCTCCGCAGCCCGCCTGCCGTTACTCACCGCCGCCGGCGCTCAGCCGTTCTTAATTGATCTTGCTCACCCGGCAACAGAAACCGCTGCGTTTCTCAACGCCCAGACGCTCATCGTCAATATTCCCTTCAAAGACGTTGCCGCGTTCGAGCGTTTTGTGCCGCAGGTGGCAGTAGCCAAGGTTACCAACGTCTTATTCGTTAGTTCGACCTCGGTGTATCCCGCCAACAACACGGTCATCACTGAAGATGCTGGCATGGAATTACCAGACCATCCGCTGACAAAAATCGAAGCGCTGTTTACAACTAACCCGGCCTTCAACACCACCGTGGTTCGCTTTGGCGGTCTGATTGGCGGCACGCGCCACCCCGGTCGTTTTTTTACGGGGGATAAAATCATTCGCAATCCAGAGGCCGTGGTCAACCTGATCCATCTTGAGGATTGTGTCAACATCATTGCCAAGATTGTGCAGCAGAACGTGTGGGGCGA
>JAHDIM010000494.1 GCA_020630805.1 Anaerolineales bacterium | reverse complement strand
GTACGCCAGAGCCGAGCAATGAGCGCTGCGATGAACCAAGCGACACCGCTAGTCGCCGCCCCCATCAGCGCGCCGAGTAAGCGCGGTGCCAGCGCAATCACGCGGCCAAACAAATTCATCGACTTCATTTGAAGCAGCGCCGCTCCTAAGATCGCCCCGATCAGAATTACGAAAATCCCCCAGCGCCCTAGTACGGCACCAGCGATCAACCCCAACACGAGACTGATTCCGAAGATTCCCAACACACGCGGTAGCATCGTGCGGGCTTCGTTGACAGCCGTCTCTACATTTTTGGCTTGCGGAAAAGCGTCCTTGGCTTGCTCGGCAAAATCACGCAGGTCCTGATCACTCGCTTGCCGGACATTCTCAGTTGGCGTTGGCGCTTCGACGACTGGTGGTGCTTCGCGACGAACGCGTTCCGCATGTAAGCGTTGCATCTCTTCGCGCGCAACATCCAGCGGCGCACTACAGCCGCCACAGTGCTCGGCGTCATAGTCAGTGATATGCCCACAGTAGGTGCATGCGATTTGTTTCGGCGGCGTAAAAGTACTCATGATTACAGTGTACTGCATACGCAAGGCACAATAAAAGCACCCAAACGATACTCAAACACGACTGACCTCATGAGTTGCTCAGATTGCGGCCTCCGACTAAACTCACTCCATGCGCGTGATTTATTTATCCCTTTGTACGTTGATCTTCTTAAGTGCTTGTACGGCACAAGCTGTGCAACCTGAGGAGCGTGTTGCTGAGATCCCGACCAGCATCCCCACTAACACCTCATTGCCGCCTACGGAAACCAACACACCAACTGCGATTCCACCAACGGCGACAGAGACCGCAACGTCGCCCCCCACTGACACGCCAGAACTGGAGCCAACGGTCACAAGTACACCGAAACCAACACTGGACAACCTTGGGCGTCTCGAACGTTACATCGACCCTGACACGGCTTACATTGGCAATCTCAGTCTAGAACCGGCTGAAGAACGCGAATGTCCTGAGGTCAATACCAATTTAGAGTCTGAAAATGTGCGCTTACTCGCGCATGTCACAAACGGCAGTTGCCTAAGCGGCGAACTCGCGCTCGCTGAGATTGAGGGCCGCGACATTATTTTCCAAGCCGGTCTGGGCAGCACCGCCTACACCGCCACCGATGTCACCGATCCAACGAACCCAACCGTGATTGGACGCTGGAAGTTCTCACCCGGCAGCTACGCCTCAGATTTACGCTACTTCCCGCAAGGCGATCAGCATTACGTCAGCATTTCCTTGGAAGGCTTTGGCGCACGGCCTTGCGGCATCGTCGTCATTGAGGTGACGGATTTAGAAAACCCAGCGCTGGTGCAGCATATACAGGGCATCAATGTCGGGTCTGACCGCGCGTGGTGTAACGTGCATACCGCCCCAGTGAGCTTGGATGAAAACGGCGACGGCGCATTCCTCTATGCTTCCGCCGATGACACCTTCGACCTGCGCGTGATTGACATTCGCGACCTGAGCAATCCGGTTGAGGTCAACAGCTACCAGCACGCCAACTACACCTTTGACCGTGGCCCAGAGACCTTTGTTCACGACTCCACCATTGTGGGCGACCGTGTGTATGTCTCCTACTGGGACGGCGGCACAATGATCTTAGACAAAGCCGCAATCGAAGCCGGTCTGCCCGATACTGAGTTTGTCCTCAACCCACCCAACAGCATCGATCCGTGGGATTTTCTGGT
>JAHDIM010000493.1 GCA_020630805.1 Anaerolineales bacterium | reverse complement strand
CTACGGCTTATTCATCGCGGCTTCAAACTGGAGACGACTACCAAAGTAATAGCGTCCCGTCGGCGCGCCAGCTAACGCGTGGGCCGACTGATGACTACAACGATTGCCACAGTTCTGCGGAACATAGCCTTCGATAGACGACCAAAAGTGCGTTTCCCCATTCTGAATTTCTTGATTACCGGGCCGATTCAAATACGCCACAATCATGTCCACAGAATGGCCGGTCTTTTTGATCTCCTGTTCAAACTGCACCCACTTCTGCCAGTCCAAGTGCGAGAACTGCACCTGATTTGGCACCTCACCTAGCTGCGGATCAAAGAAGGTGGTGTAGCGCGCCAGCTTGATTGGGTTATTGATGCCCGCATGGAAATCACTGTTGATAATACGCGCCTTTTTCTGCGAGACCGCACTCCCGTTGCCATAGCTACCTAAGCCTTCGTAGTACAAAATAAACGCTTTGACGCAGTCATCAAAATTGCAGGTGCTGTTCTTCCACCACGCATCTGGCCCTTCATAAGATTGCAACATCCCCAGGACATCGGTGGCGCGGGCCATGCGCTTGTAGGGATCATAGCCATACGCCCAGCCGTCAATTTGTTCAACCAAGCCTAGCTCCGAGTCAAAGGATTGATCCAACACGTCTTTCGAGACATACAGCGGATCACCCTCAACTGAATAACCCAAGGCTTCCATCACTAGCGGGATGTGCTTCATGGTCAGGCCAGGGATGACGTACAGCGTTTGGTCATTTCCCAAGCCGCGTGCCCATGGAATGCCGTTCAGAATCTGTAATACTTCAGCGTCTGTATCAAATTTACGTTCGATGCCGTAGAGCGTTTCGTTGCTTTTGACGGTGTACGCGTGGACGTCACGCTCTAAGTAATGCGCAACCGTTGTGGTGATAAAGCGGGCACGTTGTTCACGACCCGACCATTCATCCCGATAGATATTGGCGAAGTCTAACGCGGCGATGGTACGTGAGAGCACAAACGGATGCGCCGGATTCTGTTCCCAGTTGGAATAGACGGTAAGGTCATAAGCCGCGCGCCATTCGCTGCGGGTCTTCGGCCAAGCGTTGGGGAGTGGTGCCAGCGCCAGCGTACCTGCATCGATGTTGCCGACGATGATGATTGGCACTTGAATCGTGCCGTAGCCTTGCGCCGTGCCTCTGGCATTTGCACCCGGCGAAAACTGATTTTGCGACCGGATCATCTCCTCAGAGACTCCGTAGTGCTTCGCCACCGTTTCCAGCGTTTGCTCCGGCGACATATGATGTTCAATCACCTTCGCGATTGAAACGCTCGTTTGCACATCAGACAGATGGGCGAAGGTCAGCGTGTCAGGGGGACTGACCTCGGATTCAGATGTTACATTGCGTTCCAAGAGCGCAATTCCAGCCACAACCATGATCGCAGCCACAACAAAGATGTATCGCAAATTCATTTGAATTCTTTGTGCGCCAAATTTGGCAAATAATGACGATGCGTTAAAAAATAACCCGCATCAATAAATTCAACTTGGCATGTGAAAACATCAATAAATCAGCGTTATGTATTGAATACACTGATGCTCAACACACCGATTACCAATATCGCTGCAATTGCTGTACCTAAATTGTGTTACGGAGGGTTTCACGGCCAGTCTTGGCCAGAGCAGTACTTGTTTCTACGGAATGTTCCGAACCGCCTTCTATACCGCAGAAGGCAATTACATTATGTGAAATTTCGGGAATTGATGTCAAGAT
>JAHDIM010000124.1:4578-11095 GCA_020630805.1 Anaerolineales bacterium | reverse complement strand
TGTGGATTTGAGGAAGAGAAGCGGCGTATTTGGCGAGGTTAAGTGGGTTTTGTGGGACAGGAGATTTAACGCGGAGACGCAGAGCACACCGAGAAAGATAGATTTAATGAGACGAGACTATTTGAGCGACACCATCTCAATCACTTTCTGCATGCACATGGCATCTGAATCATACCTAAATGCGATTCGTCACATGCGCTCCGCTGCGCAGCTTTATAGCCTGAAACATTTTCTGCAGCACGGTCTAACTCGCTTTGGGGTATGTTTTCTGTGAAGTCAGTCATGTAGCTTATCTTCTTCAGCAGGCTCTACGTCTGGCGCTTGGGCAAGCGCAGCGAGCAGTTTTTCACGGCTGCCGCGTGCTGCACGTTGTTCTAGATACTCAATTGTTTTCAAAGACGCCATTTTTTCAGCAATTGCAAGCGTTACGAATTGATTGATTGAAACGCCTTCTTCATTCGCTAGCTCACGCAATTGATCATGCATAGATTTTGGAAGTCGAACACTTAGGGCACTCATATTTCACCTATTACTTCAAGAAACTCTTTGGGTGTTATCACAGCAATTCCGAGCTGTTCAATGTTTTTCATATCGCGCTTATTGTAAGTAAGCACATAATCGCTTTGTGAGGCTATCGCCAACTCCAATATCATTTCGTCGTCTGGGTCGCTCAAATAGGGTCGCCATAAATAATGAATATCGTGATGAACACCCAGAGCACATAATGCGTCGATCAAATCATCAGCGACCTGCGCTGAAATTGAAGTAGTCTCAATAAATCCGTAAAGAACTGCTTCATACTCCAAAACAAGCGGCACTGATAAATGTAATACAAAGCGTTTTGTGCCAATTAGCGATAATAGACGAGAAGACGCGCCGTTGCGTGATCGTAAACCAGCAACAATAACATTTGTGTCGATAACAATATTTGGCGCAGCCACTTCAGTATTATATACGATATCACATGCGCTACTAAATCAAACCAAGTGCATACACTGCAAAACTCGGCACCCAGTGCGAGACCATATAGTCACCGTGCATTGCCATCGGCCAGCCGATTTCGATGTGGTCTTCGGCGCTTTGGAGCAACTCTGCTCGTAAGGTATGATCGCTGGGCAATGCTTCTCCAATATTCCGTAACATCCACGCCCGACTGAAGTTGAGTCCAACCAAGTGTGCGAGTTGTCCGTCGCTGACGTCCCCGTGTTTTCCAATGGGTTGTAAGGTGGCAATCCCATCTGGCAAGTACGCGTCCAACCACTGCGCAAACTCAGGCTTTGGCAAGACCCGTTGTAACAAATCGGCGGCGGCTAAGCTTGGGGAAAGAAAGTCTGTGCCGGACGGCTCGTAAGCCAACGGTGCAGTCACATCGTTTAGATACAAGCGTTTGGCTGTTGTGGCAATCAATGTGGTTAGGTCAATATCTTCCGCGACCTTTGCCCAGTCATAGGCAAATCCCAAGGCAAAAGCCGTTTGCGAGTGCAGCCCAGTCCGAACGGGATAGCTAAGCTTTTCACAATATCGGCGAAACTGTTGGGCAGCGTGTGCTTCTAACGGTTGCAACACTGATAACCACTGTTGCGCTTGGTCCGACTGCCAATCGCGCAGTTCTAAACACAATTGCAGTAGCCACGCCATGCCATACGGCATTTCAAACCGCGGATAGTCTACAAAATAAGCCATCTCCACGGCAACGTTCTCGGCGGTCAACGTTTCATTAATCGTCTCGATTGCAGGCTGAACAAACGCCACATCTGGGAATAACCGCATCGCGCGGATCAACTGCCAGTGAGAATGCACGGCAGAGTGCCAGTCGTAGCAGCCGTAAAAGCAAGGATGCAACGCCTTCGGAGAGACGTGGTCCAACGGCCCTTGCATTTGGATCTGCGGTGCGTTGGGGTATTCCTTGGTGAGTAAGGCAATGGTTGGCGTGACGAGGGATGGGATTTGGCTTTGATATTTGTTCATGTGTGTTTTGTTGCAGGGGAAAATAATTAACTGCTAAATTGATAACGATTAATGGTTAACTTGGTTAGACACGCGATGTCTTGAGCCGCACTGAGGCTGAAATATGACCTCATTAACAATTCAGCAGTTACCCGTTTAGCCATTAATTATTTCCTCGCTTTCAGGTAAAACCCAACCGCGACCACTAGAAATGAGATCGCTGGAGCATCGCCAAGCTCAGACGTGGTGAACAGCTCTTTGCTAATTAGGTAACTGATCTCACCCCAAAGTTGCAACCAGATCGCAAGAGTCATCAGAGGCATTATAAAATCTGAGACAGTGCAAAAGATCACACGAATTCAGCGAATTTTACGAATTCAACGAAGAAGAAAATGAAATTCGCTAAATTCGCGTGCCAGACGTCAACAAAGTAAACACCAGTTGGCAGTATTAATATACTTACACCATGTCCCAAAAACCAAAAGTTTTTATCAGTCGCACCATTCCAGATGAGCCGCTCGCCCGCATCCAAGCTGCCTGTGAGGTCACGATGTGGCCGCACGAGATGCCACCTTCACCCGATGAACTGCGCGCGCACGTGACTGATGTAGACGGCATCGTCTCAATGTTGACCGAACGCATCGATTCTGACTTCTTAGCCGCTGCGCCTAATCTAAAAGTAATCAGCAATTACGCCGTAGGCTATGACAATGTGGATGTCTCCGCTGCCACTGCCAAAGGTTTACCCGTTGGGAATACACCCGGCGTGCTCACCGAAGCTACGGCAGATCAAGCCTTTGCGCTACTGCTAGCCGCCGCACGACGTTTGGTTGAAGGCGTCGAATATATTCGCAACGATGAATGGCAAACGTGGTATCCACTGCAACTACTTGGCTCTACAGTCTCTGGTGCAACGTTGGGAATTATTGGCTTAGGCCGCATTGGCCACGCGATGGCGCAACGCGCGCGCGGCTTCGGAATGCGGATTTTGTATTACGGTGGCAGCAATCAAGCCTTTGCGGATGAGGTCGGTGCGACCAAGGTGTCACTCGAAACATTGTTACAAGAAAGTGATTTTGTTAGCTTGCACTGTCCATTGACACCTGCAACGCGGCACATCATCGATGCAGTTGCTCTGACGCAAATGAAATCCAGCGCGATTTTGGTCAACACTGCCCGTGGCGGTGTCGTTGATTCCAATGCTCTACTGCACGCGCTACAAACTAACCAGATCCGCTACGCTGCGCTAGATGTCACTGACCCTGAACCAATTGCGGCAGATCATCCGTTAGTGCATTTGCCAAACTGCATCGTGGTGCCGCATTTAGGCAGCGCTACTTGGGAAACGCGAATCAATATGGGCTTGTTAGCTGCTGAGAATTTGTTGGCTGGGTTACGTGGGGAGCCGTTGCCGAATTGTGTAAATCCTGAGGTTTACGGATGACGAGAACGGAGTAGATTCGAATCAAAATCCGCGTTTTTCACGGTCATCCGTATCCCTTTTTCTATTTGCGTCGTACAACAAAATCGAGAACATCCATCACATGAGCTACGCTTTTTACATCGGCCACAACTTGACCGCAGACGGTAATGCCTATTTGGCAGGCTATGGAGACGAGCCGTCTAGCCATTGGCTTGAGCTGGTGCCGCGCCAGCAGCACGCATCTGATGTGACTATTACAGTTGGCGTCACGCCGGCTGCAATGATGCCGGGAGAACTCTCGGAAATTCCGCAAGCACCAGAAACAGCCCGGCACTTGCGTGTGAGTTACACCTACTATCGCGGTGTACCCGCCCCACTCACCAACGGCGGTGTGAATGAATACGGCGTGGCAGTCCGAGATGTCTGGTCAACATCAGCTGAACACTTGCAAGCGTTGACGCCAACAAATCAGACCGGCCCCAACTATAGTGACTTAGCGCGGATTGTTTTGGAACGTGCTAAGACCGCTCGCGAAGGGGTTGAGATCATTGGGCAGTTGATTGCGGAATATGGCTACTCCACCTACGGCGGCAACTCGCACTTTATTGCCGACCATAACGAAGGCTGGGTGGTGATTGAATTTGCAGGTGGTGCTGGATTATGGGTCGCCGAACGTGTTGGCCCAGACGACATTCGCGTTTCACGCCCTGGCTACATTGGAGAAATCCCCCTCGACTTTGCAACGCATCCCGATTTTGCAGGACCGCCACATCTGACTCAATTTGCAATTGATCGGGGTTGGTTTGATCCTACCGATGCCACGACCTTCGACATCAATCAAATTTATGGCGATGGTAAAGGACTGTGGGAAGGGCAAGCGTGGATCGATGCACAACTGAGAGAACTGGCTGCCCGTCCTGAAAAAATTTCAATTCAGGATGTGATGTGGGCCGTGCGCACGCCAACGCTTACAAGCGATACTGCTGGCTATGGGCAAGTCGTGCCATTGCAGAAAGATCAGCCAGCCCTGCTGCAAACGCTCTGGCACACGGCTAGTGCTGCGACAGCCGCACCTTTTGCGCCCGTGTTTATTGGGAATACATGCATTCCTGTTGAGTATCAAAAGCACCGCTATCTGACAGTTAGCGAAGAGGCGTTGTTTATGGATGATCGGAAAGGGATTGATGGCATTTCAAGTGTGCCACAAGCCACTGAAGCGCATCGGTCTGCATTTAGAGTTGCCAAACGACTGCTGTATCACGTGTTCATGCAACATGAGGAAATGTTGACCGAAGTGACCAACCTGTTAGTTGGCTTCGAACAAAAGTCCCTGACCGAAATTTGCGCAATTGAAAAAGCGGCAATTGTTTTATTTGCAGCCAAAGACTCTGAGGCCGGCCAACAACTGCTAACCTATTTCAGCACCACTGAACTTAGCAAAAGCTTACAACTCGTTGAGACCATTACCGCCTATTTAGAAGCCCGCGCAACCTTCACAGAGGTTCCAAATGCAACAATCCGCAGCCCAAAACAACTGTGGTGATTAGCCACCATACAAGCGCTGATATTCTCTGATTGCCAACTGATCTACATATAAATCTAATTGAGACACGTCAGCAAGCGGCACCCAGACTAGGGCATCGGCTTCGTGGTTTTCAATCTCGCCTTGCCACTCTTCAACAACAAAGTAATTGATTGTCCGGCTGGTTGTTGACTGTCGAATCAGCGCACAAACGTACTTTGGACAAATAGCAGTCACCGCTAGTTCTTCAGAGAGTTCGCGGTGCAAGGTTGTTTCAAGCGCTTCACCAGGATCACAGTGTCCACCAGGGATAGACAAAATACCTGGGTCCACGGCTTTGGTTTGCTTACGCCGCTCTGCTAACACGTGCCCATCACGGATTAACATAAACGCCACACATGAGGTTGGTATCGTTGGCATTTCTACTTCCCTTGCAGAATATTGCGAATACGAGCCCTTACAGATGGGGCTTCTTCAGTCAACGCCCAAGCCAGCTTTTCATCCGCTTCAGCCTGGTACTGTGGATGTTGTAACGCCAGTTCGTTTAGTGCATTGTACGCCCAAGCTTTGACAAACTTCTTTCGGTCACGTAATCCACTTTGGATGAACGCATGCACTTTTTCAGCATCTTCAACAGCAATCACTACGTATGGAATGCTCTGAAAGCAATGCAATCGCGATTCCCAATGACGCATGTCTGCAAAAGACGCAATATATTGCCGCGTTTGAGTTGCAGTCAGATTGCCACTCTGTTCAAAATAATGTTTGAGCAACCACGTCGCGCCCTTCTGCAAAGCCCTGTCCTCAATAAAAGACAATAGCGCTTCAGGAAACCCCTCTTCTGTTACAAACGCTTGATAGATCGCTTTGATATCAGTTGCAGATTTACCATCCCATTCCAGAATGGACGTTTGGAGCGCAGACGTTTCTGACATTAGCCCACTAACAGCACGACAACCAATGCAACAATTGCCGGAACGGCTTGCACTTGGATAATCCGTTTGCTAAACGTCAGACCACCATATATACCAGCCACAATCACACAGCATAGGAAAAAGACTTTGAAGTGAAAGGCAACTGGATTGGCAGCGATCAAGCTATAGAAAAGACCGGCAGCGAGAAAACCATTGTACAAGCCTTGGTTTGCGGCCAAGACTTTGGTCATTTCTGCCTTTTCAGGCGTATTCCGAAATGTTTTCATGCCTTGCGGTTTTGTCCATAAAAACATTTCTAGGACGAGGAAGTAGACATGCTCTACAGCAACAAGTGTGACTAGCAAAATGGCGAGAATATTCATAGGTACGGGTGATTATATTGTATGAAGGGTTCGATTTTGTGCTAATCGTTTGCAAGACGCATTGACTCGAGTTGCACGTAGCGGCAATGCCTTACCTTCGGACGCCGTTGCTCAGTGGGAGACGCATTACATCATCTTGGCCGTCAGAGAAAATTGATTATCTCAAGAGCATGTTACTAAAAACAATATTTGACCTAAGGATATGCCGAAAAGACAGCCCCGATACGCCCCCCACTGAGCGTAGTCGAATGTGCAACTGTAACCTCTGCCACCTGCACACTCAAAATTCCTTGACAGAATAATCTTCGCCTCGCTAAAATCCTGACAA
>JAHDIM010000124.1:0-4478 GCA_020630805.1 Anaerolineales bacterium | reverse complement strand
TGCACACTCAAAATTCCTTGACAGAATAATCTTCGCCTCGCTAAAATCCTGACAATATTCCGTATTACAAAACTATTCCACAATGCGGAACTCACACTATATGTCAATTCAATCTGTCGTTCGCGCGTTTACTATTCTTGAAACTATTGCCGCCGCTCCTAACGGCAAACGTCTCAACGCCATTGCTGAGGATCTAGATCTTCCGGCCAGCACCGTCGCCCGAATGCTCAATACATTGCAAGACATAGGCGTGGTTGAGAAGAAGAAATCTCCAGCCGGTTACCAAATTGGTCAAAAGCTCGTAGCGCTGACATCGCAAGCGTCTGCGCTCAAGAACATTGCTGAACCGTATTTAGCAGACCTGTCCGAAGTCACTGGTGAAACCGTGACCCTTACCGTCTTGGACAAAGGCCAAGCGCTGTACTTGACCCAAATCGAATCGCCTGACAACAACATCCGCATGCAAGACTGGACGGGCGATCACTTTGCATACTTGCATGTCAACACAACTGGCAAGCTATTCCTTGCTTATAAAGACGCGGCCTTTTTCAATGACTATGTGAACGGTGGCCTGCCTAAATTTACAGAAAACACCATTACTGACCCTTTAGATTTACACAATACCCTTCGCGAAATTCGCTATCAGGGCTGCGCTTGGGTACATGAAGAATATGAGCCAGGATTAGTTGGTGTTGCCGCCCCAATTTTTGACAGTAGTAAAACCATCATTGCGGCTATTTCGGTGTATGGCCCAGTGTTTCGCTTTCCAAAACCAAACGACACCGAACGAATTGAAACGCTCACAAAACAAACCGCACAACAAATCATGACCCAACTGAACGGACAATTTCCAGAGGGATAAATTTTTGGACACGGATTTCACGGAAAACACGGATCTAATTCGAAAAAAATCCGTGCGATCCGTGAAATCCGTGCTTGCCCTGAGCGAAGTCGAACGGGTCCTATTTTCTGCAAAACAAAGGACATTCAAATGAAATCAATTGAAAGATTTACAACCGCCCTCAACCTTGGCGTGCCAGATCGCGTGCCGATGCTGGACTACATCGATGAAAAAGTCATCATCGGTATGGCCAAAATTTTGGGCATCGACTCAACAGATTCCGCGACTGCCACCCGCAAAGGCGATGAAAGCTTTGAATATCTGGATACATACTGCCGTGTGATCGAAGCACAAGACCATGATGCCACCTGGCTAGGCTATTCAACTGGTCTAAAACGCGTCAGAGATGATTGGGGCGTCGACAAATACGGGCGCGGCTTTATGCTGAGCGAAAACGGCATCCCGGCAGTCATGCAGGGCGGCATCACTTGTATGGATGACCTCAAAGGCTACAACATGGCCGACCGCGTCAGTTGGGAAGACTTTGAGCGTACCGCTTACGTCATCGACAAGATTGGGCACGATAAAGCCCACGTGCTTTCAATGAACGGTCCCTTCCAAGAGGCGTGGCTCGTGCGCGGTGGCATGGACAAATTGATGATGGACTACAACACCAATCCAGAGTTAGCCCACGCGGTATCCCGCGAAGTGGTTGAGTTCAACAAACGCGTCATCGACTTCTGTGCGGAAATTGGCATGACGGTAGTGTCATTTGACGGCGATATGGCAGGTAACACCACCACGCTGATGTCACTGGATCACTTCCATGAGTTCATCCTTCCTTATAAGCAAGAGATGTGCAACTACGTCCATGAAAAAGGCATGCAGGTCTTCAAACACTGTGATGGCGTCGTGTGGCCAATTTTGGACGTATTCGTGGAATCCGGCTTCGATGGGTTCCACCCAGTGCAACCACAGTGTATGGATATTGGTGCCACCAAGCAGCATTTGAAAGGCAAGATGGCCGTTGTTGGCAACATCGATTGTCTAGATTTGCTCGTCTTTGGTACGCCAGACGAAGTGGAGCAAAGCGTTTATGAAACCATCCAAATTGCCGCGCCGGAAGGTGGTTACATTTTGAGTTCGTCGAATTCTCTACATCCAGGGTGTAAGCCAGAAAATGCCATTCGCATGTTTGAAGCCGCCCGCAAGTACGGTCACTACGACGACATCCCAGACAAAATGGCCCCGCAAGACCCTCCGCCACAGATTATTGGGCAAGACAAAAAGCCACGTAAAAGCCGTCATCGCCGTCGTACCAAGGTGTAAGCCAAAAGTAGGGGCGAGCAGCGCCCGTACATTCAAAAGAATCGAAGTTGGCAAAATAGCTGTTTTGCGGTCTAATTGCGCGGTTGTAATCGGCGTTCACGAAATGTCACAGAGAGTCGTCATTTTCTCCACGCCGTTGGTGAAATATCACTGATATATTACAGGTGTTGCATGTGCAAACCGCATGCTTTTTTTATGCTCTATGGCAAACGATAACGGACACAACGCAGATCAGCCGCTAACGATTTTCATGCCCTCAGGACGCCGGTCCAGAGTGGCAGACGGTACCACCATTCTTGATGCCGCCCGTTCAATGGGTGTGGAGATCGAGAGTATTTGTGGTGGCAAGCTGACGTGCGGCAAATGCAAAGTCAAAATTGAAAACGGTCAATTCCAAAAGCATGGCATTACGTCTTCAACTACGCACATCTCCCCAGAGAGTGCAGAAGAACGCGCCCTGCTGGACCGCATGAATAGCGATCCTGAGCATCGGTTGTCTTGTGTAGCCTGTGTGTCTGGTGATGTCCTCGTGACAGTCCCTGAAGAAAGCCGCGCGAAGAAGCAGGTCATCCGCAAGTCTGCCACTGACCGTGCCATCAACGTCAATCCCGCTGTCCGCCAAGTCTATATTGAAGTTGACAAGCCTGCGCTCGGTGAACACCGCGGCGACTGGGGGCGCGTCCAGTCTGCCTTGAAAGAACAATGGGATATGGATGTTGAAGAAATTGACATTCATGTATTGCGCAAGCTGCAACCCATTCTGCGCAAAGGCAAATGGACTGCGACTGCCACCGTTTGGCACGAAAAAGAACTCATCGCCATTGATCCTGGCTATGTCGACAGCGCCTATGGTCTGGCCGTAGATATTGGTTCTACAACCATTGCTGCTTACTTGTGCGACCTTCGCACTGGTGAGGTTGTTGCCACGGAATCGATGATGAATCCGCAGGTCACCTACGGGGAAGACCTGATGAGCCGCGTGTCTTACGCGATGATGAATGATGACGGTCTGGACAAGATGCATACCGCCATCCTCGATGCACTTAACAAAGTCGCCGCCCGTGCTGCCAAGCAAATTGGCAAACGCGCCAACAGCATTGTAGACGCCGTCTTTGTCGGTAACACGACCATGGTGCACATTCTAATGGGCGTCAGTCCGGTTGAACTCGGCGGCGCACCATTCGCACTTGCCAACCGCGACGCAATGGATGTCAAAGCCCGAGACATGGGCTTGAAGCTGAATAAATCTGCTTATGTGCACATCCTACCTTCAGAAGCAGGTCATGTCGGGGCAGACAATGTTGGTGTCTTGGTTGCGGAAGAACTCGACAAACAAGACGACAAAGTCCTGATTGTGGATATCGGCACGAACGGTGAAATTGCGCTGGGTAACATTAGCACGATGTTTAGCGCCTCTAGTCCAACTGGCCCTGCCTTTGAAGGGGCGCAAATTGCTTACGGCATGCGCGCTGCCCCAGGCGCCATCGAACGCGTCCGAATAGATCCAGAAACGAAAGAGCCAAAATTCAAAGTCATTGGCGAAGAACGCTTCTCCGACACATGGTCCGAAGACAGCCCTTCCGAGCAACTTGCGGCTGGGATTTGTGGTTCTGGCATTATTGAAGTCATCGCTGAACTATTCTTAGCTGGGATCATCAATGGTGCGGGTCAATTCAAGCGTGACACGGGCAGCGACCGCGTGCGCTTTGGCGAAAAGACTGGTGTCTACATCTTGGCAACGCCAGACCAAACCACCACGGGTGAAGAAATTCTGGTCACCCAAGACGATGTCCGCGCGATCCAACTTGGGAAAGCCGCGCTGTACGCTGGGGCTAAATTGCTGATGAACCACGCTGGCACACCTACAGTTGACCGCGTGCTGCTGGCTGGTGCATTTGGGAGCTATATTGATCCGAAGTACGCAATGGTCTTGGGCCTAATTCCAGACTGTGCGCTCGACAAGGTCTACGCTGTCGGCAACGCCGCTGGCGACGGGGCTCGCATTGCACTGCTAGACAAGACAAAACGACCGTATGCGCAAGAACTTGCACACACGATTCGCTATATTGAAACCGCTGTCGATCCGTCTTTCCAAGACATCTTCGTTAGCGCAATTCATATTCCAAACAAAACAGACCCATATCCACACTTGGCAGATATTCTGCCAAAACAAACTGAAGAAACGACAGCAGACGAAAGTGCTGGCCGTGGTGGGCGTCGCCGTAAACGACGTCGTTCCGCCTAACCTATATTAGAAGAGGTAAAACTCATGTCCGACGAACAAGAAGAAGATATCGACATCACAACC
>JAHDIM010000123.1 GCA_020630805.1 Anaerolineales bacterium | reverse complement strand
CGGATTTTAAGTCCGTTGCGTCTGCCAATTCCGCCACGCCCGCATTCGCCGTAGCTTAGAAATTGTATCCTTATCCAGCGTCCTTTTCAATATCTAAAAAGAACCCAAGTTGAAATGCAGCCTGTTGTAAGGCTTCAACATAGTCTGGTTGGATCTCAATTGCCAACGCGCCTAAGGTTTCGCCAAGGTAAATTCTCGTGTTGGGATTGCTGCGCAGCATGTCTAAGATCTCTTCATTCGCAACGCGTAACACTGGCAAAGACTTGATATTGCCTGTTGGTCCGGTATTCTCCCAGCGCAATAATGCATTGCGAACGTAGTCTGGAACATCATCACCAGCGTGTTTTTCAAGAAAGCTCAAAATTTGGTTGGCTTGAATGCCTTGATGATCTGCCCGCTTGATACCTTTGACAGACAGTCGATAGCGATACACGCCTGACAGGTCAGACGGTAACCATTCGGTAATGCGGGCTAGTTGGTACCGTAACTCGCGGTCGGTGGCGCGACTTGCTAAGACTTCTCCGGCCTCATTGAGTTTGAGGGCGTGCTTCCGTTCCGCAATAAACCAATTGACGCGCCCAGCTAGGGCGCCGTACATCTGGGTAAGCCGAAAGGCCATTGGCGTGTCATCGCTGGCAGAGCGGGTGGCAACATCGGTCATGCCGAGCCAGTGCAGCGGCCCACAAATCAGATATGTGATGTACGCACCATCGACATCGCGCCAGTGTTCGAACCCACGTAAGTAGCGCCCAGTTTTTTTGCTTTTGACGTACCAGCTTTTGTAGTCGCCATTGGGTCGTTGAAAATCTGGCGCTAGCTTGCGCACATGTGCAACAAACGTTTCCAAATTTGTCCACTCGCGCCCTGGGATGTCATCTAAGTAACCGAGAATGGTTTCGCGTGCTTGCACTTCAGCCAACTGATGCGCAACAGCCGTCTCAAATTCCAAGCTTGGGACATGTAAGACGTCTTTGATTTGGCTGGATGCTTTCCACGTTTCAACCAACTGCTTAAGCTGGCGCCCGCGCTTTTGCTTCAAGAAGCTCGGCAGCATCCGGGCATTGATTTCGCGCTCTGGCGTAATCCGCTTTTGCTCGACGAGAATGCGCCAAAGCAGCGCGAATCCATCTGGAACTTGTAAAAAGGGGATGAGGCGTTCTTTGGCTTCAGAGAATTTGGGCGGCTCCTGACTGTCAGCGGTCATAATCCGTAGAAAGGCGAGCAAGGTGCAGGCGTCATCCACAATGGCCGAAGACGCGCGTTGGATCGTCTCACGCGGCGGCGGCTCGATTTTTTGCCCTGGTCGTTCGCGAGCAGGGAGTACGACTTCCGCGACGGGCGTTTCTGTTGGCAGAAAAGGTAGTAAATCTGCGGGGATGTAAAACATCTCCTGTGGGCCGCTAGCGTCATTGACAAACCGTCGTCCCAGCAAACCACGATACCAAAGCAGTTCAGCAGTATTGAGCGGCGCAACATGCGGCTGCTCACGTTCACGCGCGCCGGGTCCCAGCGGGCGTACGTCACCGTAAGACCGGGTGAAGATGGCATTCGGAAGCCGACCACCTTGGGACTTGATGTCATCTAAGGCGAGCAGGGCATCTTGCGTCAAGTCGGCTAATACCAATTCCATTTGCTCAGCCTGTACCATCGCCTCTGCCAATTCACTCGCTGCCGTGCGTGCATTGCGGGCCGTAAGTTCAATTGCGGTGGCTTCGGCAATCATCCTTAGCAGGGCAAAGTCATAGTCTAAAAGAGTGCGTTCAAGACTTAACATAACTACTATGCGGCAGTATTTAGCGAATCTGGAATCTGAGTTGAAATCACGTTAATTACACTGAAAATTGTGTTTAGCGTTTATGTTCACGCAGTTGCTTTTGAGGTTTGCGACATGCTATACTCGCTATAACCAAACTCAAATGAATGGTGTTGGTTAATTGTATTGGTAAAGATTGGCATTGCTCTTGCACCACTTCTTTTATACGCGCTAGCACACACTGGGTAAGTTAGTTGAAACAAGCGCGATCCTGACGAATGAAACATAAAGCGCTAAGCATTCTAAACGACCTTGGTGTTAAAGCGTTGGTGCAAGACTTGTTTGCACCAGGAACACCGTTGGCTGTGTTGAGTGCGCAACTTCTCTATTTTAGCGAGCCGCTCTGGGCTGCGTCATCAAGTGAAGATGATGTCAGACGCTGGGCGCAGTTGCTCGAAAGTGTAGAGCACAGTCAAGATTGATTTTACTTTGAATTGGTATGCCCCAAATAATTGATCTCATTGGGTTAGCAACACTTCTACTGATAGGCGGATTACTCGTAGGGTTTCAGATTCGAAATCAACGCCGCAATGTCCAGCCTGCATTCCGACCCATTGCTGCATATGCAAAGCTCCGAACATTTCTAACAGAAGCAATTGAAACCGGTCGCCGTGTTCACTTTGGTGTCGGCACCGGATCAATCGGGGCTGAAGACACAAGTGCGACGTTAGCGGGTATTCAGACCATGCAAGCAGCCAGCACCACATTGGCTGCTGCAGAAAAGCCGCCGCTTGTGACTGCGTCAGACGGCACCTCTTTCCTTCTAGCGCAAGACGCATTACGCGATGTTTATCAGACAGTGCCAGGTGCAGCTAATCGGTACGATCCAGACGCGGTACAAATGGTCGGGGTCTCACCTTGGTCTTATGCGGCTGGTGCATCTATGGTTGTGCACGGCGAAAAGCCGATTGCTAGCGTGACGCTTGGCGAATATGGCGATGAGTTGTTGCCGGTTCTTGAAGCTGGAGACCGTGTCGGTGCGCGGCAGTTGTCAGGCACCACAAATAATGACAGTCAAGCGATTCCGTTTGTTGGCGTTGAAGACGCAGTTTTGGGTGAAGAGGTATATGCCGCGAGTGCGTATCTAAATCCAAATCACAGCTCATACAGTGCGAGTTTACAAGCGCATGACATCATGCGGTTACTCATTATTGGCGCTTTGGTTGTCGGTTCGCTTGTGCTGACAGTATTGGATATTTTTGGCTAAGCAATGAACTATCAGCTGTCACTGACGTTTGCCATTTGTTTTGGCCTACTTGTTCTGCTGGGATATTTCCTGCCAGACTTCGACCTGCTCATTCTGTTGCGGGCTGAAATTCTACGCTGGGCGGCAATTTTGTCCGGCGTGGCGATGTTGATTGGGATTATCAGTTTGCTTAAGGTTCATTTCAATAAGTTCATGGACCAGAAGCCAGAATGGGGCTACAGCTTAGTACTTGTGCTCACATTCCTTGTCACGTTTGGGGCAGGTGTGATGAGCTTTGTTTTTCCCGATGCCCAAGGGCTCGTGGACTTTATGTTTAAGTATGTGCAAGTTCCGGTGGAATCAACGCTGGCTGCCTTACTCGCTGTTTTGTTATTAGTTGCTGGGATGCGAATGGTGCGCTATCGCCGTGACTGGACCACATGGCTGTTTCTTGCAATCAGCCTCATTATGCTTATTGGTCTAGTCACAATTGAAGCCCCAATCCCAGATGTGTTCCCATTTTTGCGAGATTGGCTCTTAACTGTGCCGGTTGTCGCGGGGGCACGCGGTATTTTGATCGGGTTGGCACTTGGTGCAATTATTACAGGTCTAAGAATTTTTACGGGTGCCGATCAACCCTACGGGGACTAGATAAACGATGGATAACCCCCCGAACTCTCCATTTTCTCTCTTTGGTAGCACCGAAGAGCCAGACGATATGAATCCGAATGCATCGCGAGATGATTTGGAACGCTGGCTGGATATGCTGCGCGAACAAGCTGGTGATGATTGGAAACCAAACCAATCTGGGCCTTTGCCTACACCTGCACCGGCAGTGGGGCCAACCCATGAGCTCCCTGACTGGTTGGCGGACATTGCCCCGCGGACAGAGGAAACGAATGCAGATTTTTTGCAGTCGTTTGCGCGCGAGATGGACTCTGGTGACGAAAATCAGTCGCCAATTAGTATGACCTCGCCATTCATTAGCAACACAGACAGTGTCGCGCCAGTCCAGAACACGCCGCAGCCAGAAGAAACGCCTCGGCGTGATCGTCCAGTACCAGATTGGTTGCAGAACTCATCTTCACCAGATGCCTCGTCGCCAATCGCGGCTGTTCCAAATCCGAAGGACTCCTCCAGTCTTTCATCGCTGTTAGATGACGCGCCCGGCATTGTCATGGGCCGCAGTAGTGGCGACACAACCGGCGGTTTAGACTGGCTGCAAGGTGGTCCAAAGCTAGACTCTGCACCGCTTAGCGCATCTTCACCGCAGACAACGGAAGGCTTACCTCCATCTGTCATTGAACCAACTGGCGCGATGCGTCCCGTTACCCAACCAGTCCCGACCGAGACCCCGCCCATTGAGCCGGTGGAAGAGTCTTTGCTAGATTGGTTGATGGAAGAAGACGACCCAACTGGAGGCATCGCGCAATCTGCGCCAGCGCCAGTTCCTGCAGCCGAACCAGAACAACCAGATAATGCGCTGATCCGCGAAGCGAATGTTTCAGATGATGAGTTCTTAGCGCAATCAGATTGGTTATTTGGCGCTGAAGAAGAGAGTGCTCCTTCAGCGGTTCTACAGGATGATGTTCCCCAAGTGTCAACAATTGCACCAGAACCCATCCTGCCGGACTTCTCTAGTCCTTCTGCACCAACACCTGTCGATAACGACGAGTTTACGGTTCCAGATTGGATGGACTCTGCTCCGTTTGAACCAATTTCACGAATTCCAGAACCAACAACCTCTCCAGCAGCTACCAGTGCGATTGAAGTTGGCCTGCCACCATTAGGATCAGTGCCATTGCCAGACTCACAGCCAGACTGGCTCCCGTCTGGGAATGGCACACCAGAACCGGCTGCACCTGCGCCAGCAAACAATGAAGAGTTGCCAGATTGGCTGCAGCCACCAACAGGACTAGACACGCCTACACAGGTTGCTGAAGAATTACCAAGCTGGCTTCCTGGTGCTGAAGATGTGCTAGACCCAGCACCGACGCCAACTGCGCCAGTGGACGAAGAACCAAGTTGGCTGAAAGCGACCAACGAACTTCCTGAACTTCCGGTTGAGACTGAACCAGATTGGATGAAGGCAACCGGTGAGCTTTCAGCAGCAGCCGTTAGTGAAGAGTTGCCAGATTGGCTGCAAGGTGTTGAAACACCTGCGCCTGCTGCCGAAAGTGTTCCAGCGCCAGTCAATCAAACCGATTTGCCAGATTGGCTACAGGGTGCGGCAGAAGTTGCGACCCCACCGAGTGAGCCATCCTCAGTTGAAGAAACGTCAGGTTGGTTGTCAGATACAGGTGGGCAGTCGATTGAAATTGGTGAGATGGAGGCAACTCCAGACTGGCTAGAAGATGCATCGCGACCAATTGATTCGCCGCCGCCGCCACCCTTTGAGCAAGCTGTTGTTCCTACGCCTGTCGAGCCTGTTGTTGCTGAAGTGCCGGCCCCAGAGGATACCCAAAGTCAAGCGCCAGACTGGCTGTCTCAAATTTCAGACACCGGTCAATTTGAATGGGAAGACCTAGAAGGTACGAATGAAGCGCAAGCTGCACCAGCATCAACGTCAGAGCCATTGCCACCGTTGCCTATTCAAGGGGAAGTGCCGTCTGTAGATGATACGAGCGCGGTTCCTGCGCCTTGGGAGACCCAAGTAACGGCGTCTGAAAACCAAGATTGGGTCATTGAATTGCCCGGTTGGTTGCAACCTGAAGAGCGAAAACCGCAAGCTGTGGAAGCTGTCAGCATTCCAAGCGTTTCAGAAGAACAGTTGCAAGCGCAAGCAAAGTTGGAAGACGCTCTAGATGCCATTCCGCTTGGCGAACCAGTGCAAGCCGATACCAAGTTCGACGACACAATTTTCTCTGCGCTTCAAGAAGACGAACCAGATGCAGGTGATATCAATCTGAAGGACCTGCCTGAATGGCTCAAGCCTGCGGAAAAGCAAACCGAAGAAGAAGAGCTCGATATGCCACCATGGCTGCGCCCAACCAGCGCAGACGATATTGAGTGGCTCAATACGCTAGCGCCGGGCACCGTACCTCCGCTACGGACGCCGGCCTTTGTGCCTACAACGCAAGATGATGTTGATTTCATCATCTCTGCTGAAGCGGCTGATCCTGAGTGGTTGGAAGCCACTGGGCCAAGTAACGTGAGTTCAGTGACGACACAGCCCGCGGTTTCACCAGTGGCAACTCCGGGGGATTTGCCAGACTGGTTAGCATCCGTACGGCCAGAAGGGCTTAATTATGGCTCAACGGCAACGCCACAAGCTGAACGTACGACGACAACGGCAACCGAACTGTTCCCAGATGCAAACACGGTGGCTGTGCCCACTGTTCCTGCTCCTGCGGAACCAGCCTTTGTGCCACAGGCGCCAACGCCTAAAGCGGCGTCTGGGCAGTCACTGGAACAAGCCGAGTTCCCAGAAATACCTCCTTGGTTAGAAAGCATACAACCAGCTGATCAGGTTGACGCGCCCTTGGAGGAGCGCTCCGGCCCTTTTGACAAAGGCAGCGCGGCTGATTTTTTAGATGAAATCTCCGGCGCGCTGCCAGTTGCACCCATTATTACGGAACAAGCAGCCACAGGTACACTTGCTGCTGACGCCGAAGTCCAAGAATTGGTTGTAACTGATGCGCAAGCTAAACAAGCAGCAATTTTCGAAGACCTGTTTGCGCCGGTTGCCAAACCTAAAACTGAACCACTTCCACAGGTTCAAACACAGACAAAGCGTGCCTTTCAGCTAGATCGACTGTTGGTGGCAGCGTTTGTCCTAATTCCACTTGCGGTTGCATTTTTTGCCCAGCCCGCATGGTTAGGGCAGCCGCCCATTGAAAGTCGCCCAGCTGTCAAAGATTTTTACGATAGGGTAAATGCAATTCCACCGGGGTCTGAAGTGCTGGTCGTGTTTGATTACGAACCAGGCACAACCGCAGATGTTGACCCAGCAATGGAAGCTGTGATTGCACATGCTGCTCAAAAAGGGTTACGCATTGCTCTCGTCGCTGCACGTCCGGCGGCAGTCCCACTGGCTGAAGAGACCTTACAACGCGCACGCGTTTCACTAGACGCAGAGTTTCCGTATAACTACGGTCAAGACTGGGTGCATCTCGGTTACTTGCCAGGCGGCTCATTAGGGGCGCAAGCGTTAGCCTCTGCGCCACGAACGACGCTGCCTATTGAGATCAAAGGTGGACTAAATCCTTGGGATCAGATGCTGCGTAATGTACGAACCTTCAACCAGTTTGAATTAGTCGTGGTTGGGGCCTCTACCGCAGAGCGCACTAGGGCGTGGGTAGAACAAGTCCAAGTTTATAGTGTGCCAATTGGCGCGGTGGTGCCAGCCGGCGCAGAACCTTTGGTGTTGCCATACTACGAAAGTGAAACGCCTCAGCTCATTGGTGTGATTAGTGGTGTCAATGGTGCGTCTGTTTATGACACGCTTGCGAACCGTTCGTCGAATCTTCTGCGGACTTGGTCAGTCTATTCATTTGGTGTTCTGCTGGCCGCATTGTTGCTGTTCCTAGGCAGCATTGCCTGGCTCATTTCAGACACAGTCTCGGCCCAAAACAAAAATCAACCAGATTTTGCGCAAATCCAAAAAGGATTGCAAACGGAGTAGCGATATGGATATCTCAACCATCGGTCTAATTTTGGCTGCGCTGCTCACTCTGGCAGTTTTTAGCTATCTCATCGGGGATAATCCGGTATATCGGACGGCGTTATATGCATTTATTGGTGTGGCGTCAGGTTATGCTGCTCTCGTTGTTTTACAGTCTGTCATTATCCCGCATTTTGTCACGTTTTTTACCCGTGACAATATCAACCCAGAAGACATTGTCCTGACGCTACTGCCGTTAATTGGCAGTGTGATGCTCTTTATGAAGCTCTTTCGCCGGACATCACGTTATGGCAATATTGCGATTGGCTTTCTAGTTGGCGTTGGGGCGGCGGTTGCCATTGGCGGTGCTTTGCAAGGCACATTGTTCCCACAAGTCCAAGCAGGGATGGTCTCGCTAGACTGGGCGCAACCTGGTGTGCCTGGTGTGTCTGAAGGCGGCTGGTCACGGGCAACGACGGCGCTTATTACCTTGCTGGGAACGGTCTTTACGCTGTTGTATTTCTATTACGGAGCAAAACGTTCAGACGCTGGTGTGGTGGATCGGCCAAACTGGCTCACATGGGCTGTTCAACCCGGCAAAATATTTGTAATTATTACGCTCGCGGCTTTGTATGCGGGCTCTGTTGCGACGGCGTTTACATTTCTCACTGAACGGATGTTGTCGCTGTATGACTTGGCTTACCAACTTTTTCTTTCCTAGAAATTTTCTCCTTGTCAGATATGACTCGCTCGACATCAGCCATCATTAGTATTGATTTTGGAAGCGTAAATACACGCGCTTCTTATTTTGATGTGATCGATGGTGAATATCGGTACGTTGCTGGACGTGACGCGCCAACAACAATTCATTCCCCGAATGGCACGGCCATGACTGGTCTGCAACAAGCGCTCTTTCATTTACAGGAAGTAACGGGCCGCCAATATTTCGACTCAGACTGGAATATTTTGGTGTCACAAGGTGACCCGCTAGTTGGCATTCAAACGATGGTAGCGACCGCCAGCGCTGGCAAACCGCTACGGGTACTGTTGGTCGGGCTTACAGATGGTGTGTCCACGGAAGTGGCGCAACGTGCGCTTGGCACAAGCTATTTTGAAATTGTAGAAAGTATTCACCTGACTGACCTACGACCAGACAAGATCAGAGTGGAAGCGATTCGACTCGCGCGTCCTGATATTGTGTTTATCAGCGGTGGGATTGAAGGTGGCGCAACCCGTGACGTGCTACGACTAAGTCAAATTGTTGTGGATGCAATCAATGATGAAGGGCGGTTTCAGCCACCGCAAGTTATTTATGCGGGGAATTCTGAACTACACACTGAAATCCAAGCGTTGTTTTCAGACCATAGTACGCTGACGATTATTGACAATATTCGCCCTGAATTGGCGCAAGCGCGTCTTGCACCTGCACTAGATCAGCTTGCTGATGTTGAAAGCCAGGCACGGACCTTGCAAGGTGAAGGGTACAAGCGAATTGCTGACTTAACGGACGGGAATTTCACGCCAACGGCGGCAGCGCTAGGGACAGTAATCCAGTTTGCAAGCCGCATTTTTGATGCTAAAAGCGGCGTCATGGGTGTGGACGTTGGCGCAAGGACAACAACAATTGCATCTGCGCTGGATGGTGACTTGCAACTTACGGTTCGGCCTGATTTAGGAATTGGCCAGAGTATTGTTGAGTTACTCAACAATGTTGGCACGCATAATGTGCTGCGCTGGTTGCCATTCTTGCTGACTGCCGATGACCTGAGTAACTTTGTCCATAACAAAGCGCTCAATCCAAGCTTGTTGCCTGAAGACCGCAATGCCTTGTTGATTGAACAAGCATTGGCGCGTGAAGCGATGCGTGTCGCGCGCGAAGCAACTGGGATGCCGTCACAGACGCAGTTTGAGCCCATCATTGGCAGTGGCGCAGTTCTGTCAGGCGCGCCGCATCCTGGAATGGCTGCACTGATGATGTTGGACGCACTTCAACCAGTTGGTGTGACGACGCTGTTGCTAGATCAAAATTCAATCTTGCCAGCACTGGGTGCCATGGCGCAAGTCAATCCGATTGCTGCCGTACAGGTCTTTGGCTCTGGCTCAATTGTCAATCTTGGGTCTGTGATTTCTCCAGTTGGAAAAGCAAAGCCCGGTCAAATTGTGCTGCAAGTTGAAGTGGCATATGCGAACGGCGACAACTATTCCATTGAAGTGCCATTTGGCGAATTGGAATTGATTGCTATCCCGCAAGGTGAAGAAGCCACAGTGACGCTCCAGCCGCTACGCAAATTCGATATCGGATTTGGCGAAGGACAAGGCCGGAGTATCAGCAATGTGAGTGGGGGGCTTTTGGGCCTCATCATTGATGCCCGTGGCCGACCTTTTGCGCCGTCACCGTCACCTGCAACGCGCTTGACACAAGTTCAGAACTGGCTCAACGCACTCGGCGGCACCTAAAACGGTCCTCCGAGGCATGACCACAGAAACAAACATGTCATCGGAGACACCATGTATATCGCCGCTACGAATCCGCTCGCAACTCCCAATCACGCAATTTCAACCGCATCAGGCGCGAAGACACTTACTATTCCGAGTGTCTGGAGCAACGGATTTTCTGAAAAGGGTGAAGTTGTGCTGTTGCGTAATGAGCGCGATACCAATCTTACTGCGGATGTTGTCGATGAGCGGTATGCAGGAAAAGTACTCATAATCGGTGGGCAAGCCACTGCTGAAGGGCTGCACGCAGCCGCATCTCATGGTGTAAATGCCGTGATTGCTGCTAGCATGGAAGCGCGGTACGTACAATATGCGCAACAACTCCCAATGGCAGTTGTGCTCACAAACGGGTTTGGCATGCATCTCATGCGCGAACGCACTTGGATGTTATTTGTGCTCAACAATCAGCGCGATGCACGCATCAATAATGTTTCACGAACTGACAACGCTTTGCAGCAAGCAGAGATTGTGCTGAATGTGGGGCTTGCAAATGACAAAACAGCAGTCCCTGCTTGGCAGCCGCTGCAAGAAGGCCAGCAAGTTTTAGTGTTGGATACTCTAAATCCGAATTTGACGGGAACAGTCGTCAAATTGCCGCGCGGACGCCAGCGTATTGCGAGCGGTCTACGGGTTCAGACAGCCTTAGTTCAATTGCTCAGTGGAGATCAAATTGACGTGCCTGTCGCAAATTTACAAATTTTGCCGCAATTGGCAAATTCAATTAGCGCTTAATCGGGCGCAACATCAAACTGGGACTTGAGAGATCAAGTGGGATCTGGGTTCACTGGCATTAGAGTCTCACTATCAGGTACAATTCGGTAATAGTGGTCTGGTAATTGCAACACGATATAGGTATACCCGAGAAAGTAACGCACCATTCTGGTTGCAACCGACCCAACAGGAGATCAAGTAAATGGCAGAGTTAGAGCCCTTCGAAGACGACTTTGACGAATTCGATGATGATTTTGAAGATGAAGTAGAAGGTTCCAATCGACCTTTTGTGTT
>JAHDIM010000122.1:5320-11108 GCA_020630805.1 Anaerolineales bacterium | reverse complement strand
TGTGGCCTGCCTGTGATTTGTTCGGATTGTGGCGAAATGCCAAACGTCATAGGCGATAGTGGTCTAGTTTTCCCTGAAGGCAATGTAGATGCCTTGGTAAGCAAGCTCAAAACGTTGATCTCACAGCCAGGGGAGCGCTTGGGCTTAGCATCTGAAGGCCGCCAGCGCGTGTACGATCATTTCACGCAAAAGGCGATTGCAGAGAAGACGGTGGCTGTGTATCGGGATGTGATGAAGTCTTAAGAAACGAGACGGGGTGCAACAGTGAAACCATCAATCTAAAGGTTTCGCCGCTGCACCCCGTCTCGTATTTAGGTCTAAGCCTCAACTACAACCACAGAATCTCTTCCGCCGCCCGCACTCCAGATAAATACGCCCCATGCACTGTGGATGGATACTCCGCATTTGTCGCTTCGCCTGCAAAAAACAGCTTGTCTTGGACGGATGTCGCTAGCTCTGAGCGGGTTGAATCCGTTATACCGACCACCGCAGACGAATACGAACAATGCGCAAATGGATCTGAATGCCAGCGCGTGAGTTGCGCATCTAGTGGCGCTGGGACGTTGCTGCCGTACATCTTGCGCAATTGTGTGGTGGCTTCTCCCAATATCTGGGCATCTGACCACTGTTCGATCGCAATTCCAAAGTCACCCGCGTTGAACGCTAGCAGAATCGGCGCATTTGTATAGTGATATGGATTGAGCCAACTGGTGAACTGCCCTTTTTGTTCAGGGATCATATGAATCCATTCCGGCTGTTTTTGCCAAAAGGCGTTGTCAAATTTGAGGAAGGCTTTATTGAGTACACCGCGTCCCAGAGAATGGATTGCGGTTCTTTTTGCCTCCGGCAACGGTGGATTGAACTGCACCTTGTTTTGTTGCAGCACCCCAATCGGCAAGGTCACGACGACGTAATCTGCCGTCAGTGTGCCATTGTTGGTTTGGACAGTAACACCGGAGCCAGCATATTGAACGGCGGAAACAACTGTGTTACGTTGCACAGTGATGTTGCGTCCGACGTGCGCAACCAATTCGCCATAGCCATTTGGAAATAAGACATCTCCGCCGCCATAGGTTGATCCTTCATAGACTCCCGTTGCAGAGAGCTTATTAATATCGGTTGCAAACTCATGTTCAATGTAGGCATTGGCCATGAAGTCAAACAGGCGGCGCTCGTCTGCATCCAACTCGCCCAGACCGGCTTCCATTGCGGCTTGCAAGATCGACATACTTGCGTCTGCATCATAGATCGCGTCCTCGAGCAGACCATGGTATTCATCTAATGTACTCCAAGCGCGATCCGGCTGTAAGGCCCCTGCGCTGTCATACAGAATGACGTTGTCGTAGTCGGTTTCGAGGCGGACGGCATCAATTTCATCGGCGATGGCCGTGAGCGGATTGCGACGCACGCCGTGAATCCAAGAGGCACCGAGATCTACGGTGGCCTCTGGCCATTTCTGGCTTGACCACACGCGCCCGCCAATCCGGTCGCGCGCCTCAAGGACAGTGACGTTGTATCCGGAGTCGTGTAGCGTCCGCGCCGCAGCTAAACCCGCCATCCCAGCACCGATGACAATAACAGTTGCTGCGTCTGCACTCGGCGAGCCAGTGCCCTCTTCCAAAAGGCTGCAGCCTGGCAGCAAAGTCGCGGCAGATGAGGCAAGTAAAGTTTGAAGAAATTGACGCCGATTCATGGTGTTAGTCGGATTAGTCCTTGATGCGTTCCACTGGCAACGAATGCCGATTCAATGCATCTGCATGCATTTCGATGACGTTAGTCGCGACTGCTAAATACTTCTCGCCTTCATTGAGATGGGCGAACTCGGTTTCTAGTAGTTGCATTTGGCTTTCGGACATCAATTTGCGCGTTTCAAGATCGCGCCCTTCGCGGAGCAACAACGTGACAAACATAAAGTGATAGTTTGGGTCATCATCGGCAATGACGTAATCTGTTAGTTTTATGGCGCGCGCCCGGATTCCTTTCCGGCGGGCATGTCCAGTCGCAACGAGCGCATCTACTAGTTTGTGCAGCAGGGCCTTTGGCGATTCGATGTCAATGTTGTCAGTGTATTCAAGAGTGATATGTGGCATAGCAACATAATTGTAATCTAGCCGTCATAAGGAAACGTAACCATTGCTACCATTCTGCGTTATAGCATGCAGTAGACGGCGTTGGAGCGGATGTCGCCTAGCCTAGAGTGTAGCGAGATCCATTCTAGACATTATTCAGTAACGGTCTAGCAACGTATACACGTTTTCTGTTCTCCTCCATACTTGAGCCGACGTTTTGTCGGCTCGAGTGTTTTAAGACTGCCACCAAATTTTCTCGCCCAGACCTTGGAACTTCCCGCTAAAATAGCGTTTCTATGACCACTCCAACTCTCGATGATGTCCAAGATTACTGGAACCGCCATCCGGCTGGGGCTGCTGAAGTTGAACACTTGCGAGCAGACCGGATTGCATATTTTGATGAACGTGATCGGCAGACATCGCTGCTTTACCCACACCTCAATGCGGACTATGAATTTAGCCGCACCAAAGACCGTCGCACGCTAGAGTTAGGCTGTGGCATGGGCTACAACGCACAGTGTTTGGCACAGGCAGGCGCAAATTTAGTTGCGATGGATCTAGCTGAAAACGCAGTGCGGTTGACCAAGGAACGCTTTGCGCTGCGAGGGCTGAAGGCTGACTATTTAGTTGCAGATGCGGAGAACCTACCATTTCGGTCAGAAGCCTTTGATGAAGTGTTTTCTTCCGGTGTAATTCATCATTCCCCAGACACGAAAGCAGCGGCGCAACAAATTGAACGGATTTTGAAACCGGGTGGCAATATCAGTGTGATGCTCTATCACAAGAATTCGATCTGGTATTGGTGGGACATCGTCTTCAAATTAGGATTGATGATGGCCGTGCTCAATTATTCCCCCGCATTTGTCCGGAACGTCTTGCTGAAGCGAATGCCACACTGGAAAGACCTGGTCATGCCGGCCGGGCAACGGCTCACGCTGACAGACGTCGTCCGTTCAGGGACAGACTTTGGCGGTCTGCAAAATCCAATCTCGCGGGTCTACACGCACCAATCTTCACGTGAATTGTTTTCAGGCCTACGCGACTTCCGATTTATCTCGAATTTCAATGCGACCGGCGCGTTAGAAGATCCAAAATCGCTCAAGTCACGACTTATTGGCCCGATTGTGAATCGCCTCAATCGACGCTTTGGGTTCTTTCTGATTATCAAGGCCAAGAAATAAGCGCTGCGTCTTGTTCAAAAACTCAATCTGTCCTGTCAACGCGTGGTCAAAATTGGCCGCGCGTTATGCGTTAAGTAGCAATTGCAAACCAAACTGCGTATTCAAGTGTTACTATATTTGGGGAAGACGAGTCTGATCGTACGTCAATAGACAGCCATCCGAGTAGGAATTAGGTTAGCATTGACGGCTGTTATGGAACAAACCGTTTACATCATTTAGTTTATTCAATTATTTATTTGGTAAGTTCAACTGTTCCATGTTGTTGTGCCTAAAGCACAACGCCGACCTTACTTCGTGCCATTTTTAGAAGACACTTCACGCTTTATAGACCTGTTGGATCTGGTCAGTATTGTCGACATTTTGTTGGTAACACTGGTCTTTTTTGCGTTGATGTTGCTGCTGCGCGGGACCCAGGTAATCAACTTGGTGCGCGGGTCGCTGCTGTTTGTCGGCGTGGTGCTGATCGCCTCAAATCTGTTCCAACTGCGGGCATTTTCTTACATGCTGCGGCAAGCGCTACCGATTTTGCTGGTCGCGATTCCGGTTATTTTTCAGCCTGAAATTCGGCGTCTGCTAGATCAACTCGGGCGGGCAGGCTCACTCTCAAATTTCCGCAACCGTACGACCTCGCATGAACCCATCGTCGATGCCATCGCTAAGGCGTGTCTCGTGCTTTCAGAAAAGCGTTACGGCGGTCTAATTGTCATTGAGCGTCTCATTGGGTTGCAAGAATATGTCGAAACCGGCATCAAGCTCGATGCTGAGATTTCGCCGCAACTCCTGATCCAAATCTTCTATAAAGACGCCCCGCTGCATGATGGCGCTGCAATTTTGCGCGGCAACCGCATTGCCGCGGCGTCTTGTGTCCTACCGCTCTCAAACGACCCAACCATGACCGGACGCCAACTTGGCCTCCGTCACCGCGCATCAAAGGGTATTACCGAAACTAGCGATGCAGTTGCAATTGTGGTCTCTGAAGAAACCGGCATCATCACCGTTGTGCAAGACGGCCTGATGATCCGTCGCTTAGATGAAACGCGGTTGCGCTATGTGCTGAACGCCTTTTATCAGCCACGAACGACAACCTGGTGGCAGCGCATCAAAAAAGCGTTTACCCCTAGACAGCGCAAGGCGGGGGATTAGCGAATGGCCCGTTTTTTACGTCGGTTGCTAGAGCAATCCAGTCTGCTGATCATGGCGCTCATCATGGCGGTGTTTGTCTGGATCGCTGCAGTAAATGAAGAGAACCCCATTGTCACGCAGCCGTTCAGTCGTGAGCTAGACATTGCCATTAGCAGCACAGCGGAAGACATTGCGTTCATCGATTCAGATGATGTCAATGCGATTGTCACTATCCGCGCGCCGCAAGATATTTTTGACAGTCTGACGACTAATCGCATTCGCGTCTCAGCGGACATTGCTAATTTAGGGCCTGGTATTCATGTTGTGCCGCTTACGGCAACCGTGGGGTCTGAAAGCGCCGAAGTCATCAGCATCATTCCGGCTGAAATCCAAGTGGAGTTGGAACAAATTAGCACGCGCGTCTTGCCGCTGAGGCGCGAGGTGACGGGAGAGCCATCCCGTGGTTACTTTGCCGCGCCGCCGGTGTGGTCTACCGACCAGATCGCCATTACTGGACTACAAAGCGTGGTGAACTCCATTGCAGAAGTGCGCATTGAAGTGGATATTGATGAGCGCAAAACAGCGCTCCAGCGTAGCTTTGCACCCCGTGCTTATAACTCTGATGGCGCTGTGGTCAACGGTATATCCTATGCACCTGAAAACGTCGATGTTTCCATCAGTATTGCGCAGTTGGAAAGCTACCGTGAATTAGCTGTCCGTCCAGACATTGTTGGCCAAGTTGCGAATGGTTTCCGGGTCACCGGCATTACCCAAGCGCCGCAAAGCGTCACCGTTTTCTCGACGGAATCAGACATCATTTCAAATCTGCCTGGCTTTGTTGAAACCGCCCCGATTGATATCACAGGCATCGATAACGACATTGAAACAACAGTCACCTTAGACCTACCTGACGGCATCTCGCTCATTGGGGATCAGGCCGTGGTGGTGCAAGTTAGCGTCGCTGCAATTGAAAATAGTTTCACAACTCGAATCAAGCCGAAAGTTGTCGGGTTGGGGCCTGATCTCGAAGTGACGCTGTCCCCAGAAACCATCGATGTGATTGTGAGTGGTCCGGTCAACGCGCTGGACGCCCTCGAACCGGACGATATCAAAGTTGTTATTGACCTCTTAGACCTCGGCGCAGACACTATCGCCCAAATAGAACCGGAGTTGATTGTGTCGATTGATACGATTGACGTGGAGTTGGTGATCCCAACAATTCAAGTTGAAATTACAGAAGTTGCGTCGGAAGATGCGACTGAGTCGCCGTAAAAATTCGTTTCTGCTAGCCAAAACGAGAGCACAAGTGTCATCCCAGGCGCGAACGATTTGTACAAAAGTAGCCCTGTTGGCTCAGCGGCTGGGATCTCTTTAGAACCTAGTCAATAAAGCAGCGTAATATTGCAATGAGATCCC
>JAHDIM010000122.1:0-5220 GCA_020630805.1 Anaerolineales bacterium | reverse complement strand
CCCTAATCGCAAGAATCGGCTAGCAGAATTGCTTAGCTTGATGCCCATCCGACTTGATGCATCATGTCACCACATTAAGCAAAAAAGCGCCCTGAACTTAGGGCGCTTTGTGATTCAAGTCGGTAAGAAAAATATGTAGTCGCGTTACCAGCCGCCGACAACAGCAACTGCGCGGTAAATGAAGACGACCGCAAGGAGTAGCGCGATGGTCTTGTTTCGGAAGCGGGTGGTAACAGGTGCTCTTTTGAATGACAGTGAGCCTAAAATAACGGCAATAAAGTTACTCACAGTGTGCTCAATCACAGCGGCGCTTTGAATGTAGGCTGTTCCTACAGTGACCACATTCAAGATCAACACAAGCAGCCCCAGCAAGAACTGAATGCCGAGTGACATCCCTAACCATTTGGTGAGGTTTGTGTCTAAGTCACCCCAGCCGCTGCGGGACACCCAGCCAATTAGCATTTTGATGAATGTCACGAGTAGCAACACGACAACCACCCAGCGCCAATAGCTGTGGATGAGTAATAAAATGTTCGAAAGTGCTTGCATAATAGTCTCTCCCTAAACAACACGTCCCCAAGCTCATGTAGCGGATGAGCGCAGCAACGTAGCTTGTATGCGGAGCAATTCTAACAGGTGTAAGCTTCTGCTGCCGAGACCGTTTCAGGGTTTAGCAGAATTGAAAATGAGGATCCCTCTCCAGGTTTTGACGATACCCTGATGTCTGCATCGTGCTGTTCCACAATGGTTTTGACAATTGAAAGCCCTAGTCCCGTTCCATCTGAGTCTGCCAAAACACCATTCTCACAGCGGTAGAAATTCTCAAAGATATGCGGCAAATCGTCAGCATCAATGCCAATGCCTGTGTCTGTAACGCGAATTTCAGGGTCGTTTACGTTGTCAACAATGCCAGTGACAGTTACAGTGCCTCCTTTGGGCGTGTACTTGATGGCATTTGAAATTAAGTTGGTTAGCGCCCGACGGAACATGATTGGATCTACTTCCAAGGTGCTATCTTGTTTGGGAGCAAAGCAACGTAAGGCGACTCCAGACTCACCGGCCATGTCGGCGAACTGTTCGGTGGCATCATTCAAGAAACTTTCAAAATTCAGCTTGTGCGGTGAGATGGCTCGGCCTGTTTCCAGCTTTGCAATGTCCAGAATCTGCTCAACCAGTTCACGCATCACTTTAGATTGATGCTCAATCGAGTTCAAATGTTGCAGCAGTGACGGAGCCATACTGCGCAGCTTATTACGCAATAGTCCAGTAGAAAGCATGATGGCCGTAAGTGGGTTCTTCAGGTCATGCGTAGCGGCATTGAAAAACTCATTACGGAGGTCGCTCAGACGTTCAAAGTACTGTTGGTCTTGGGCGCGCAGTTGGCGTTGGAGTTCGGCTTCTTCAACAGCAAGGCGGGTCTTGTACAGCATTTGCAAATTCGCAACCCGCGCTTCATTTTGATCATCAAAAATTGCTTGGTGTAGCTCTAACGACCGGCGCAAGTAGCTGTTGGCAATGCGCCATTCGCCTAAAAGCTCATGCGCTTCGGCGAGTAAACACACACACTGGTATTGATGGTCACGATTCTTCTGATCGGTGCTCTTGTCCAACGCTTCTTTGAGGAAGATGATGGCTTCTTCAGGCTGGTTGGTTGCCATGAAGACCTTACCAAGGCCCGCAATTGCGAAGCGTTCAGCGGTGGACTGTCCAACCCGTTGTGCCAACTCAAAACTTTGTCCGTAGAAGTCACGCGCTTGTGCAAAGTCTTCTTTTGCAAAGTAAACGTCCCCTAACAACTGTAGGGCAAATGTTTTCTTGCGCAGTTCATTGAGGTCATCAGCCAGCGCTAGTGAATCGCGTCCGTAGGTAAGGGCTTGGTCGTGTTCGCCACAGTGAATGAGCGAGGCCCCCAAATTCCCTTTGGCCATGCAAATGCCGGGCTTGTGGTCTTCAATTTGGAACAGATCCAGTGCGCGTTTGAAAAAGTACACGGCTTGTTCATGGTCTTGCCGATGCTGATACATGATGCCGACACTGTTGTGAATGGCACCTTGCTCGCGGATGTCGTTCGCTTGTAGTGCGTGCTCTAAGGCTTGGCTAAACAGATCTAGCGCTTCTGAATATTCCCCAAGATACTTGATGCAACTCGCCATTCGGCGGCGCGTATTGGCCGCGGTTTTGTGCTGGTTCATCGCGTCATAATATTCGTATGCGCGTGCACCATAGCGGAAGGCTAAGCTGTAATTGGCGAGATCAAAATGCGCGGATGCCAGCGAGTCGCAACTATCGGCGACGCCTTTGGCATATGGCGGGAATTCTCCGCCACCACTTTCGGCTATTGCTAACGCCTGTTGCGCAATTGCTTCTGCTTTTTCAACATTGTATGTGATTAAGTTGAACGCCTCTGCTGTCATTGCATCAACACGTTGATGCAATGCTAATTCATCGGCAGCATATTCAAGGGGTTCTGGATTAGAGTGTGTGGACATAAGTGTCTATAAAAAATGCAATTCAATACGTATGCAACAACAGTAGACAGACAAGCTCAATAGCACCATGTGTATGAACAGTAGCCTCCCAACTCCCGAATTAAGTCGCTAAACGTTATTCGTGAATAAAGTTCATTCAAATTATAGAAGTTATAAAGTTTGTATTCCTTTTGAATACGGTAGTAATCGGTAATAAATTCCTAACACCAGTGGTAGGGGGTGGGAAAATCTAGCGTTATGTAAAAACCAGAAAGTTTTCAGCAATAAAATCGGCGACCGATCTAGTTTTTACTGAAGGTTTCGCACGCAATCGTCGCATTTATTTCTGAGTGTTTGTTGCGAAACACTTAGTCTTTGAGGAAGTCCCGCAGAATTGTGTTGAACAGGTCAGGTTCGTCTAGCATTGGGAAATGCTTAGAGCGATTCAGCATTTCAATTGTTGCTGTAGGAAGCTGCTTTTGCAATAGTTGCGCTTGGGCGGGGTCCACCACATTGTCATAAATCCCGTAGATGCCCAATGTTGGAACGCTGATCTCACTCATGCGTGGACGCAGGTCTGTCTCCCGCAGAGTCGCAATACTTGTCAAAAATGATTCTAGTGACGTACGTGACAGATCGTTAACTTGCATGCGATACCAGCTTGGGACGCGTTCATGGTCAAGCGGGCCTTTGCGTCGCAATACAATTTTGATCAGAATGGGGGCATACCAAGCCACGACTGCAGAGGGGCGATAGCTGACTAAACGCAGTGACGCAGCTAGCGAACTGCCTTCAATGGGAGAACCGACGACGACAACCTTTTTGACAAGGTCAGGGTAGTCCATGGCGGTCATCAAGGCCACCGTTCCGCCCATACTATGGCCAATAATTGGGGCACCGGGAATGCCCAGCTGAATCATAAATTGCCCAACCATGCGGACAAAGTCGTTGACAGAGTAGGTTGAGGCAGTGGGCATGGTTTCGCCAAAGCCCCAGAAGTCTAGCGCGTAGGTGCAAAAGTGCTCACCAAGCGCCTTCATGGTGTTACGCCACAGGTGCCATGAGCCTAACCAGCCGTGCAGCAACACCACAGGTGGCCCTTCTCCAAATTTTTCATAGTGGACAAGGCCCTGCTCAGTTACAACATAGCTCATTTTTACAGCGGGGGGCTAGCCTAATGGCCTAGCGGAGTGTTAGAGATGCTGACTACTCTTCAATAAGAGCCTCAGATTCTAACTCCTCCAGAATAGAAAACAGCAACTCAAGTAGCACGGCCTTGACGCTCTCGCGATCGGTACCGGTACAAGGAAGCAGTTTTACATCGTTATCTAGGCGGAGTGCAATGCGCAAGTCTTCAATGCTCCACGCATCTGGAAGGTCTTGCTTGTTCGCAGCGATGACAAAAGGAGTTGCTGCATATTGGCGGAAGGTGTTCATGATATTGACCGCTTCTCGGAATGTTTCCGGGCGGGTGCTGTCAACCATGACAATGAATCCGAGCATGCCTTCGGACAGGATCTCCCACATGAAATCAAAGCGCTTTTGTCCGGGTGTGCCGAACAAATAAAGCACCAGATCATCATCTACTGTGATCCGACCAAAGTCCATTGCCACTGTCGTACTGTTTTTGATGGACTGCTCCTCTACAGAAGCCGTCGCCTTTTCAGTACTTACAACGTCAATTTCACTTATGGTGCCGATGAATTGTGTTTTGCCAGCCGCATACGGCCCAGCAACCACCATCTTTACCGTTTGCATGAGATTATTTTTCCAACCTACACCATTGATCAATGGTAAATATCAGCGTGAAACTCCGCGAAGTTTCAACAGTGCACAACAAAACTGCCAATAAATTTGAAATAAAGCTACTAAGACTGTCGTGCGTCTGTGAAACGTTCTCTACTACAAAGAACGGATCCGGTTGATCAGTCGATTGACCAACGAACGTCTTTCTGCCGCTGCCTTTGGCGTCATTGGACGTTGCTCTACTACTTTTGGTTTCTGGACTGGCTCAATGACGTCTACCAAGCCGGCTTGCATCAATCCGTAGACAATGCGCCGAATTTTGGTTTCGTCCATATTGTTTGCGCGTGCAATTTGACCAATCGTATTTTTAGGATTGATAAATGAAACAACGCGCCATTCGTCCACACTGAGGTTGGCGTTGCGGAGGCGAGGATCGGGGCGATCGGTAAATTTGAGCGCCATATCCAGGTTTGGAAGCTCGTGCTGTAATTGCTCGAGTTCACGGGCGCGCCGTGAGCCTTCCATAATCACTCCGTCCAAGTCAATTGGAACCAGAATGTGCTTGTTCTCAGGCAATTTATTGGCTTCGAACCGGAACATTCCGTCAACCCAAGCGAACAGCTTGTAAATAACATCAAGTGTGGCTTGTTTGACACTCTGAATAATGTCATGCTGGGTGACATACCCGGCATTGATCAGAAGAAGACCTAGTTCTTTGTCTGCAATTGTGCCTGATCGGGCGCGGAGGGCTGCTGCCTGCTTCCCACTGATCTTGCCACTTTTGTGCAACATATCAGCCAAAGCATGGTCTTCTGATGCTAAAGTAGCGCGAATAAGCTTTCCTTCGCGGAAGGCCATTTGCGCTGTATCAGAACCACCTTGAATGGTCAGCGTACCCGTTTTGCGGGCTAAGTTGATGAGATTTAGCAACTGGGTTGTACTAAAATCTCTTAGGTTTCCTTTGAGTGCCATTGGTTTCCAAGACCTAGTATCGTGGACGTTTTGA
>JAHDIM010000006.1:9292-53379 GCA_020630805.1 Anaerolineales bacterium | reverse complement strand
CGCTTTCCGGTCATCAACAACAGCGTTTTACGATCCGCCTTTCCAGCATAATATTTGATCAGCACCTGCTGGAAAACATTGTCAGGCCCAGATGAAATTGCAGAAAACATCGTCATAGAAGACCGCAGCTTCATGGCATCGGTATGACCAAAGATTTGTTCCGCTGTCTTCCCATTCAACGCTAAGACTACCTCACTACACGCTCTAAGTCGCGCTGAGAGCACTTCATGCGCTAAATATGCGCGGGCTTCAGAAACACTTTGGATCGCGTAAAACTCACTCGTCACGCTACTGCCAAGGCCCTTGTATTGTGGAAAGATATACCACATCCAATGACTAGTCTTATACCCTGCTTTGAGTTCATGTAGTGCGGTGTGATAGTCATCTTCTTGGGCACGCAGAAAGCGTCTGAGGTTCGGAGCAGGGGCAGTCATTCTGAAATCGATTGTAGCAGTTTGAGCATCCTCAAAACAAATTACATAGAGTTTACAACTCCTAGATTTCGGTTTTACACGCCACTCCTACACTATGGGTGTAGTCGAGACAGCAACAAGAGCTCGGCCAAACAACAAGAAATTTACTACCTACTCTAGGAGACACTCTCATGAAACTTTTCTCAAAACTCGGCTTTATCGTATCTGGTATGTTGGTGATGGCAGCGTTGGTTGCAGGCACCGCAGTGACCTTCGCTCAAGAAGACGCCCCAGCAGATGATGGCAACGCACAAGTATCACAACGCGGGCCAAAAGAAGCCAAGGAAGAAGTCGCAGACGTCTTTGGCATCAGCGTTGATGAATTGCAAGCCTACTACGATGCAGGCGATCGCCACAGTGACATCATTGAAGACCTTGGCTTAGACGAAGACACCATCCGCGCAGAATTACGCGAAGTGAAGCAAGCACTGAAGATGGAAAAGAAAGCCGACTTGCTCGGCATCAGCGTGGATGAACTACAAGCCATGCTGGATGACGGCATGAACTTCCGCGAAATTGCTGAAGAACTTGGCGTGGAATTGCCAGAGCGCAATGGTCGCCGTGGCAACCGCGGTGGCGGTGACAACGCAGGCTTCTTTGGCAACGTTGGTAATGCAATCACCGGAGACGATGCTTAGGGAATCGCCAATTTTCAATAGTCAACAATAAAAAAGGCGCGCTCAGAATTGAGTGCGCCTTTTTTTATTTCTTACTGCCATATACCATCAATCCAAGTCCAAGACCGTGTCTACCAAAAACCACGGAGCCTCTGAGATTAGATCTTCAGCAGCCGCCTCCGAATTTGTAAGCACCACAAACCCAAGCTCTAGTTCAGGCACTAGTCCTATGACGCTCAAATAATTGTCGTAGGAGCCTTCATGCGAAACCAGCGTCACCCCTTCATATTCAGTCGCGCTCCAGCCAAGCGCATACCAGTCCTCACCGTCATCTATGATCTGACCTTGCCACATTGCGGTCGTATTTTCAGCCGAGACAACTCGTGTTCCATTCGGGGCAACACCTTTATTGAGATGGGTTTGGACGTAAAGCGCCATGTCTGCAGCGCTGGCCTTGAGCACACCAGATGGCGTTAGCGTTTCACCATCAATATCAAACGGCTCGGCTTCAACGACTTCATCACCATCCAATTCATAAGACTTGCCATAGTTTGGATTTTGGCTGGCATCACGAACATAAAATGCTGCAGAGTCCATCCCAATTGGATTGATGATGCGCGCAAATAACAGTTCACGGTAAGCATCATCTAAATTCTCAGCTTCTGGCGAGAGCGCCAAGACTGCTGCATACCCAGCCATTGAGCTTGAAACGTTGCTATAGCTGAAGACCTCACCCGGCACCCCCAACGGTTGCGTGTCCGCCAACAGCGGCCACATCGACCAAGCCGAGTCATCATAGCCTTCTTCATACATTACATCTTCCGCTGTGTCAGGGATGCCGCTTGACATACTCAGCAAGTGACGTAACGTGATGGTATCGCCACCGCCACCTAAGGTGAAGTCCGGTGCAATCTCAACAAAGGGCGTATCCCAAGTCACAGTGCCATCATCCACCAACGTTGCAAGCAGCATTGCCGTCATCGATTTTTGCGTCGAGCCAATATGAAACAGCGTGTCTGGTGTCGCAGGCAGTTGGTTCTCGATATCGCGAAAGCCGTAGCCCTGCAACAGAATGGTTTCACCTTTATAGAGCACCGCGACTGCCGTTCCGGGAATAGTTGACTCCGCTGCCATTTCGGTCACGAACTGATCAAATTCTTCGGCAATGACCGTCCCACTATCAGACGAAACAGCACCATCATTTTCTATCTCTGAGATTTCTTGAAACTCTGCATTCGCAATGGCATCCTCAAGTCGTGCATCATCGCTCGGCGTACAGCCAACTGCACTGGCAATGAGTGCCGCTATCAATACAAATAGAAGTTTTAGTTTCATCAATTAGAGTCCTGCGTACATAAACGAAAAAGGCGCGCTCCCAACAGAACGCGCCTCTCAATGATAGGTGCAAAAGTGTTACCTGTATATGTTAGCCAACAATCTTGCCCCAAGCAGGGATCAGTAGTTTTTCACCGACGGAAGCTTCGGTCTTGGAAGGCTCAAGCGATTCATCAACCTTTGAGAAGATCCCGATGATTGCATCTGGCTTCGCAGCTTTCTTACTGACGTACGCCAGCCCACGCAGGAAGCCATCGCCACCGGGAGCCGCTGAAGTCACGTTGCCAATTACCTTGCCACGCTTGTCGATGACAGGATCGCCATAGTGCGGAGCACGGATGCCCTTGCTTTCAAAGGCAAACTGAACAACTTCCATTGTACGTTCAGCGTCATGCGCGACAAAAGCATCTTTGCCAATAAACCAGTCCTTGTCCGTCTTGACCGCCCAGCCCATGCCAGCGTCATCAACACCAAGATCTAAGTCACCTGCGAGTTCAAGACCATACAATGGCAACCCGGCTTCAATACGTAAGCTGTCACGCGATGCCAGACCACACGGCAGGAGACCATGCGCTTCACCAGCAGCCATAACTGCGTCCCACAGCGCAGGCAGTTGATCAGGATGCGCAAACAATTCATAGCCTAGCTTTTCGCCAGTGTAGCCAGTACGCACAACAATCAGTTCAAAGCCCCCAATAGTGGCACTGACAATGCGGTTGCGGCGCATGGCATTGACTGCTTCCAAATCGCCGCCCATTGCATTCAAAATCGCGTTGCTGTTTGGCCCTTGCAATGCGATCACATTGCGCCGCGCCGCGCCAGCCGTTTCAGAGCGCAGGTCAACAAATTCCACACTATCGCGACCAGACAAGGTGCGATTTGGATCAGATTCATCAACCTTGACTTCACCAGCCAAGACGGCTTGCAGCCAAGCTTGGTCTTTCGCATCGTTAGAGGCATTGACGACCAGCATGAAATGCTCATCACCGAGGCGATACATCAACAGGTCATCTAGGACGTGGCCATTCGGCAGCATCAGATGGGAGTACATTGAGCGCCCCACTTTGAGCTTGTCTACATTGTTGCCAACCAGTTGATTCAGGAACTCTGCAGCGGATGGACCAGTAAGTTGCCAAACACCCATGTGACTGACATCAAACAAGCCAGCAGATTCACGGACGGCGTTGTGTTCAGCAGAGACAGATTTGTACCAAACCGGCATGTCGTAACCCGCAAACGGGATCATTTTGCCACCAAGTGCAACGTGATTCGCGTGTAGCGCAGTTTGCTTGAGTTCCATGTCTGAAACCGGCACCCATTCAAAGTCAGGCAAGCCCGCTGGTGCTTTCTTCGCAGGTGCAGCGTCAGCAACCGTGTCACTATAACTTTCAATTGGTAGACAAGCACAGACCAAGTTGCGGTCACCCCAGACATTGTCGATGCGCCCAACGTGCGGCCAGAACTTGCTATCACGCAACCAATCGGCTGGATAGGCAGCGTCATCGCGTGAGTATGGTCGATCCCAATCGCTGCTCATGAGCTGTTGTGCCGTATGCGGTGCATTGTGTAACGCGCTGGTTTCGTAGTCGGCTTTGCCGTCTGCAATCGCTGCGATTTCTGCGCGAATGGCAATCATCGCGTCACAGAAACGATCCAACTCTGCCAAGCTTTCGCTTTCCGTTGGCTCAATCATCAGCGTGCCAGCAACTGGCCATGACATGGTTGGTGCGTGGAAGCCAAAGTCCATCAGACGCTTGGCAACGTCTTCAACCGTGACATGGGTTTCATCGGTCAGGTCGCGCAAGTCCAGAATACATTCGTGTGCCACGCGGCCATTGTCACCCTTATAAAGCACTGGATAGTGATTTTCCAAGCGCTTGGCAATGTAGTTGCCATTCAAGATCGCGATCTTGGTGGCGTCTTCCAGGCCATCTGGTCCCATCATGCGAATATAGGCATACGGGATGGTCAAAATTAGCGCACTACTCCAAGGGGCGGCATTGACAGGTAACACTGCTTGGTCGCCACCGGTTGGAATAACTGGATGCCCTGGCAAGAACGGTGCGAGGTGGGCAGCAACACCAATTGGCCCCATGCCCGGACCGCCACCTCCGTGTGGAATGCAGAAGGTTTTGTGCAGGTTCAAGTGACACACATCCGCGCCAATTTCACCCGGACTGGTCAAACCAACCTGCGCATTCATGTTGGCGCCGTCCATATAAACTTGGCCGCCGTTGGTATGCACAATTTCGCAAACTTCACGAATGGTCGCTTCAAACACGCCATGTGTCGATGGATAGGTCACCATCAAGGCTGACAAATTGTCGGCATGCTCTTCTGCTAAGGCACGCAGATCATCAACGTCAATGTTGCCTTCATCATCGGTTTTGACAATGACAACTTTCATCCCGGCCATAACCGCACTGGCTGGGTTTGTGCCATGCGCCGAGCTTGGGATGAGACAGACATCGCGGTGCCCTTCGCCATTGGACTGGTGATAGGCACGAATGACAAGCATCCCAGCATATTCGCCCTGTGCGCCAGAATTTGGTTGTAATGAGGTCGCCGCAAAGCCAGTAATGTCAGACAGCCAGCGCTCCAAGCGTTCAAACAGCTCAGCATAGCCCTTGGTTTGATCAACTGGCACAAACGGGTGAATGTTGGCAAAGCCCGGCCATGTGATTGGCATCATTTCAGCGGTTGCGTTGAGCTTCATCGTGCACGAGCCGAGCGGGATCATGGAATGCGTCAACGACAAGTCGCGGTTTTGCAACTTTTGCATGTAGCGCAACAGCTCAGTTTCTGAGTGATGGCTATTGAACACAGGGTGCATCATGAAGTCTGAGGTCCGCACGTGTTCAGCGGGGATCGCAACATCAACTTCAGCCGCCAACGCATTGATGTCAATGCGCAATGTTTCAGGTGCAAACACACCAAGTACGGCTTGCAGATCTTGCGTGGTTGTGGCTTCATCAAAGCTGACACCGACCGTATCCATAGAAATGTTTGCCAAGTTGAGTCCAGCGGCTTCGGCACGCGCCAGCAAATTGCTAGCAGAGACGGGGCCATCTGAGATATGTAATGTGTCAAACACATTATCGGAGACGGTATAACCCAAACTCTTGAGGGAAGATTGCGCCATCTGTGTCAACAAATGCACACGTTCAGCAATCGCGCGGATACCGTCTGGGCCGTGATAGACCCCGTACATTGAGGCAACAATGGCTGGCAATGCTTGCGCGGTACAAACGTTGCTCGTGGCGCTTTCGCGACGAATGTGCTGCTCTCGCGCTTGGAGTGCTAAGCGATAGGCAGCTTTGCCATCAACATCGCGAGAAACACCCACAAGCCGCCCTGGCAAGGCACGTTTCAATTTGTCACGAACGGCAATGTAAGCAGCGTGCGGACCACCATAGCCAAGCGGCATCCCAAAGCGTTGGGTGTTACCGACCACAACATCAGCGCCAAAGGCTGCTGGTTCGCGCAACATCGTGAGCGCAAGTAGATCAGCAGCAACGACCAATTGGGCTTTGACAGCATGGAGTTCTTCAGCAAGCGCATCATACGTATTGATCGTGCCGCTGGCGGCTGGATATTGCACCAATGCCCCAAAGACGTTGGCGTCAATTTCAAAGTCAGCATGGTCAGTGACAATCACATCGATGCCGAGCGGTTCAGCGCGACCCTGCATGACTGCTATGGTTTGCGGGAAGACATCTGCTGCGACTAAAAAAGCATTCGCTGTCGATTTTCGTTTGCGGGAACGGTGCGCCAACAGCATTGCCTCTGCGGCAGCTGTGGCTTCATCTAACAACGATGCATTTGCAATATCCATCCCAGTCAGGTCACTGACCATAGTCTGGAAATTGAGCAGCGCTTCCAGACGGCCTTGGGCAATTTCCGGTTGGTACGGCGTATATTGCGTATACCAACCTGGATTTTCCAAGATATTGCGTTGAATGACAGGTGGGGTCAGACAGGTGTAGTAACCCTGTCCAATAAAACTGCGGTGCTGCTGATTTAGGTCAGCGAGGGATTGCAGTTCAGCTAATAATTCAGACTCAGTCAAGGCAGCAGGCACTTCACTGATGCCTTTGCCTAGAATTTCAGCCGGGACCGTTTGCGCAATTAACTCATCTAACGACTCGACATCCAGCACTTCAAGCATGCGATGCAAGTCAGGTGAGCCAATGCCAAGGTGACGTCGCGCAAACGTGTCCTGGAGGCCTAAGTTTGGGTTTTGAGTATTCGAACGAGGAGAAGCGGTTGGTGCAAGCATAATTTAGTCCTCGCTCTTTATTACTCAGCGCGGAACGCCGTGTAGGCTGCCGCGTCCATCAATTGTTCAAGTGCCGATGCATCGCTGACCTTGATCTTGATCATCCAGCCGTCGCCGAATGGGCTTTCATTGACAGTTTCTGGCGCGTCTTCTAAGTCTGAATTGACTTCGATCACTTCACCAGCAACCGGACAATGCAGGTCTGAGGCAGCTTTGACAGATTCAATCGTGCCAAACTCTTCACCAGCATCGAACGTGTCGCCAACGCTTGGCAGTTCAAGATAGACCACATCTGAAAGGGCGTCTTGAGCATAGTCCGTGACACCAATCGTAGCCACGTCACCTTCTAGTCGAACCCATTCATCGGACTCGGTATAGCGCAAATCGGTAGGATTAGTCATAAATAGTCGTTCCTCATTAAGTATTGAATTGTGGCCCTCACGCGTATTAAGCAAAAAAGGAGCGCCACAAAACATTTTGTGTAACGCCCCTTTCTGTCATATAACCTGAGAGATTGATGGGATAGTTGGTTGGTTGGTAAGTTGGTTAGTTGGTTAGTGGTCTTGGGTTACCCAAGGCTTACACCAACAAACTAGCAAACTAATCTACTAACAAACTAGCTCCCACTTGCACCGTGGGTGGCTTGCATTACACAAGCACTTTCCAGATAAGGTAAATGTCCATAAGGTCCGGATACCTGAGAGTTTCACCGCGCTTTTTTAGCAGCTTGCACCTTCGGTGTCTGTCCTGAGACAGCGCTCTCCCCTATGGATGAACAAATTGTACGAAAGCGGTTAAATCATGTCAACTAACCAAACTTTTGAGAATGTTTTCACAAGTTGATGGACACGGAAAACACGGATGTGTATCTTTATTAGCTTTGACGTAAGTACCCAAACCGTGCAATCTGTGTTTTCAGTACTTGCCCTGAGCGAAGTCGAATGGGTCCCATTTTTGCAGGGCCTGGCAGTTGACAGTTTCAACTCATCTCGGCGTTAAGTGAATCCCTGCAATCATGCAGCGGATGGACCCACCCGCCAACTCAATGGTTGGGATGCTGAGTGGTAAAAGCGTCGCGCTCTTTTCAATGATCTGCTTTTGCGAGTCACCCAAGATTTCAAATGCACGCCGTGACAGCACCAACACGCGGCCATCTGCCCCTGTCATTTCAAACGTATTACCAGCAAACGCTTCCACCTGCCCAAAACGCAAGTCAATGAGTTCACGCCCACTGTTGATTAGGCGCTGTGCAATTTCATTCCGTCGGGCCGGATCGATAATCGCCTCAAGACAAACCAACGCATAATCGGTGCCAATGCTCATCATCACATTGGTGTGATAAATTGCATTACCTTTCCGGTCTGCGGTATCAAACGCCATAGGTTCATAGCCAAAGGCCGTGCAGAAGCGTTCCAACACAATTGGGTCAGCGCGATTAGAGTTGCTTACATAGGCAAGGCGTTCAAAATGGTCGAACACCATCGAACCGGTACCTTCTAAGAAAAGATCGTCTTGCTCAAGGCCAGAGTAGTCAATCACCTCTTGCACGCGATAGGTTTGCTTGAGCATTTCAATCACGTCAATCCGGCGTTCACGGCGACGGTTACGCGAGTACATTGGAAACAGCGCCACACGTCCGCCATGATGGGTTGAAAACCAGTTGTTAGGAAACACCGAATCAGGCGTTTCGCGGTTGCCAAAATCATCAAAGACATGAATGCACATGCCGCAATCACGTAGACTTGTCACCGCCTGATCAAATTCATCTAATGCGCGTCTTGACACTTCAGCATCTGACAAGTCTGTTGCAACGGCCTGAAACGCATTGTCCGCTGCCGTCTGCGGATTCACCGTAAACCGATGCGGCCTAATCATCACAGCCGATGTCGGCGCTTGGATGTGGCGATAGTTCATTTTGAGCCTCCCCTGAAGATTCAACGCGGAGACGCAGAGGGAAATTTAGCCGCTGACGAGGCGGACAAGGCGGATAAAACGAAAACGTCCGTCTCTCTCGTCCGCGCTTGCCTGAGCTTTGTCGAATAGGGCAAAAAATCTCCGCGATCTCTGCGTCTCCGCGTTAGATTCCCCCTAACTCAACACAGCCTCAATTTCACCAATCATCCAGTCCAAGTCTGGCTTTTGGATAACGAGTGGCGGTGCAAAGCGAATGACGTTGTAATGCGTTTCTTTGCAGAGGATGCCGCGTTCTTGCAGCGCTTCGCAGAAAGGTCGCGCGGCAGTATTGAGTTCCATCCCAATCCACAGGCCTTTGCCACGAATTTCAGTAATGTGCTCACTTTCGATGCGCTCCAAGCGCCCCTTGAGATAAGCGCCTAACTCGGCTGAATTTTCGACCAACCCATCTTCGATGAGGACATTCATTGCAGCCATGCCCACAGCAGCACCTAACGGATTACCTCCATAGGTACTGCCATGGTCACCAGGTTGGAAAAGACCCAGAATGTGCTTGTCTGCTAAGACTGCCGACACTGGATAAAAGCCCCCGCTCAATGCTTTTCCAATAATGATCATATCGGCCCGGACATCTTCATGATCACAAGCAAATAATTTACCTGTGCGCCCCAAACCGGACTGAATTTCATCTGCAATAAACAAAACTTGATTGTCTTCACAGAGCTGTTTCGCCGCTGCCAAAAAGCCCTCTTGCGGAATTATCACCCCGCCTTCACCTTGAATTGGCTCAATCAAAAACCCGACGGTATTTGGTGTGATCGCGGCTGCGAGCGCGTTGATATCACCATAAGGTACTTCGATAAAGCCCGGTGTGAAGGGGCCGAAATCTTGCTTGTAGGACGCTTCACTGGAGAAGCCAACAATGGTCGTCGTCCGACCGTGAAAGTTCCCAGAACAGACAATGATTTCGGCATCGCCCTGCGCTATTGGCTTGTTGTTATAGCCCCACTTGCGCGCCGCTTTGATGGCCGTTTCAACCGCCTCAGCCCCAGTGTTCATGAGCAAGGACATTTCGTAGCCGGTGATATCTGACAACTGCTTGGAGAATGGTCCCATTTGGTCATTCCGAAACGCGCGAGAGGTTAGCGTGACGCGGTTCATCTGAGCCAGCATAGCATCGCGAATTTTTGGATTGCAATGCCCCTGATTGACCGCCGAGTAAGCACTCAGACAGTCGAGATAACGTTTGCCGTCCACATCGGTGACCCAAACGCCTTCAGCTTCGGCGACAACCACATCCAATGGATGGTAATTGTGTGCACTGTACGTATCATCTAGTTCGATAAAGGTAGTTGATTGAGACATGAGATTAGTTTGTTAGTGAGTTAGTTTGCAGGTTTGTTGGTTGGCTAGTTCTCACGAGTATGCATAACCCACTAGCAAACTCTTGTCCTCGCAAAGGCGGGGAAACCAACTTCCTAACCATCAAACTAAAGAATCGCTTTTCCAAATAATGAGCTGATCAGAGCAACGGCCAGTTCGGCAGTTTTATTTCCTTCATCCAAAATTGGGTTGACTTCAACGACATCTACAGAGCCCAACACATTGGCCTCTGCAACCAGTTCACAGAGTAAGTGTGCTTCGCGAAATGTCAGGCCACCGGGCACTGGCGTTCCTACACCGGGAGCTTCTCGTGGATCAATCGAGTCCATGTCGAGACTGAGATGAAGATGGTCAAACTGTGCTAAATGCAAAAGGGCTTCTCGTGTAATGGCTGCCATGCCGCGTTCATCGATATCGCGCATGGTGTAGACCTTGATGCCACTTTGAGAAAGTGCTTTTTGCTCTGCCACATCCAGATCACGAACGCCAATCATCACAATTTGATTGGCTTGTAATTTGCGCCCATCATGACCCAAATTGACAAGATCTGAATGGCCAAGGCCTTGTAAAGCCGCGACTGGCATGCCATGGATGTTGCCTGACGGTGTAGTTTCATGCGTGTTGAAGTCACCATGCGCATCTACCCAAAGTACGCCTACTGCGCGATGCTTGCTAATCGCGCTGATGGTTGCCAAAGAAACCGAGTGATCCCCCCCAAGAAAAATTGGGGTGACACCTTTTTGAATGGCGTCATCTGTTGCAGCATAAATTCTTCGCAATGCGGCTAACACGCCCGGTAAGTGGCGTAATTTGCCACCTTCATGCTCTGCCGTAGAGCGTACCGCAGCTTCGTTCCGATCCGCAACGCTAAGATTTCCGAGGTCATTCACCTCTAATCCCAAGCGCTTCAGGGCTTCAGACAGGCCGGCATAGCGAATAGCGCCGGGGCCAAGATCAACACCACGGCGCTGCTGGCCTAAATCCATTGGTATTCCAAGTATTTGCAATGGTTGTCCTCCCGAAATGAAAAAAAGCCCGACTCCTCGGCGGAAATCGGGCTTTACTCAAGCAAGACGTTGTCAAAGAAACGTCGCTATCTTTGCATGTCGATATTTTCATTCTACCTACATGATTGTGAATTTGGCAAGCTAGGGAACACCTGATTTGCTTTCGAAAACTTTGTATCAGCGATTTCGTCATTTCGAACGCGTTTGCGCTGGGCAAGTATTTCTCCACTCACTGCGCGTGAGAAATCTATTTATACCCATAGAGATTAGACATCACTGTGTCTCCTAATGAGATCTCTCACACGCGATATTACTAGATGTGCCGACAAATATTCAAACGTGTTCGAGATGACGAGCTCTTTTCTTTAGAGACTGCAATCGTAATGTCCATCAGCTAGACAAATTTCAAAATATGAAATATATTTCAATATATGAAACAAGCAGGTACACAAACCGTTCAACGCGTTTTTCAGATTTTGTCCCTATTTGATGATGATCATCCGACGAGATCACTTCCTGAGTTAGTGGAGTTGACTGGGCTCAACAAAACAACAGTCTTCCGACTGCTCTCAGCACTAGAGAATGAAGGGTATTTACAACGTCTACCTGATGGTGACTATACCTTTGGCTCTGAAGCAATTGCCCTAGGCGGCCGCGCAATGCGGGCGAACAAGCTTCGTGTAACCGCCCGCCCATACCTACAACAAATCGCAAAATCTACGCAAGAAACAATTACGCTAGAAATCTTGCGCGCCGACAAACAAGGCCAGCTTTCTGCGCTTGTTGTGGATGAGGTTGTCAGTCGGCACCTGATTGGCATTACGCAATATATCGGTAGCCGTTTGCCGCTACACAGTACCTCCAGTGGCAAAGTTTTACTTGCTTGGCAGCCACCTGATGAACGCGGTCTCATTCTTGAAGCACTTCAAAAAGAACGACCAGAATTAGATCTGACTGCATTTAGCTCGCAACTTGATGCAATCCGCGGTGCCGGATTTGCAACCACCCAAAACGAACTTGAACTTGGTGTCATGGCAACTGCCGCACCCATTTTTGATGCTATGGGTAACCTCCGTGCCACGCTCAGCATGGCAGGTCCCAGCATGCGCATCACGCCAGATCGGCTGACCGAACTTGCCGAACAAATTCAACTCACCGCAAAGGACATTTCTCATGAACTTGGTTACCGACCAACCGCTTGATGCCAAAGTCAACGCTGACGTTGCCAATGAAACCATTGCGCTCGCAGCCAAATTGCTGAAACAAGCAGCCGCACAGCAAACCGCAGAGGAAAAACGACAAGCTGCCAAGCTAGCCCGGCTAATGCATGACCCAGTGGGGAAACAATTCACGATGGCGATGTCGGATCAGGCGTTTCGCAGCCATGACACTGAACGCGTCGCAAACCAATTGGCGCATCTTTTGCGCAAGTTTGGCGTGCCAGAGTATTTAGAACCGATCGAACGGATTTTGCTGGGAATCGGGACACAAGCAAGCCAATTTCTGCCAGAGTTTGTCGTTCCAAAAATTATCGAAAAACTGCGTCAAGAAACTGAAAATGTAATCTTGCCAGCGGAAGATAAACCCCTCAACAAGTACCTAAAAACGCGCTATTCAACAGGCACTCGGCTGAATCTGAACTATTTAGGAGAAGCCATTTTGGGGGAAGAAGAAGCCCAACGTCGGTTTGAAGCCTACGTCGAAATGCTGCGCCGCCCAGATGTTGAATACATCTCGGTCAAGATTTCATCAATATACAGCCAGATCAATCTCGTGGCATTTGAAGCCACAGTGGATGCACTACAGAATCGCTTACGAAAACTATATGAGACGGCGCTAGAAAATACATTTGTTCATCCAGACGGACGCAAAACGCCGAAGTTTGTCAATTTAGACATGGAAGAGTATCGCGACCTGCACCTTACGGTCGCAGCCTTCAAACGCACCTTAGAAGAGCCAGCGTTCAAACAGTTGCGGGCAGGTATTGTGCTGCAAGCCTATCTTCCAGATTCGCATCCAATTCAGCGAGATCTGACCGAATGGGCCATGCAGCGCGTTGCAAACGGCGGTGCGCCGATCAAGATGCGGATTGTGAAAGGCGCAAACCTCGCGATGGAACGCGTTGAAGCCGCTCTACATGATTGGGAACAAGCCCCTTACTACTACAAAACCGATGTCGATGCGAACTACAAACGCATGGTGACCTTTGGCTGCCAACCAGAGCATGCGAAAGCCGTCAATTTGGGCATTGCTAGTCACAATCTGTTTGATGTGGCATATGGCTTGATTATGCGCGAACGCAATCAGGTCCAGGCGCATGTTGAATTTGAAATGCTGGAAGGCATGGCCAATCATCAAGCTCGCGCGGTTCAAGCCGAGGCAGATGGCTTGCTGCTGTATGCACCCGTCGTCAAGCGTGATGATTTCCACAGTGCGATTGCTTACTTGGTGCGCCGTTTAGATGAAAACACCGCACCAGAAAATTTCTTGCACGACTTGTTCGGCATGACCGAAGGCTCGCCTGAATGGGAGCGTCAAAAGACCCGTTTCCTCACGTCACTTGAGCTAAAAAGTGTTGCACCCCAAGGCCCGAATCGCATCCAAAATCGTAATGGTGCGCCCAAGCTATTCAATCCGGCTGGACCATTTCATAATGCGAGTGACACCGACTTTTCACTGCCAGCCAATGTCGACTGGATCAATGCCGTGATTGCCAAATGGCAGAACAAAGCCATTGACCCAATCGGCTTGCAAATTGCGGGCGGCGAACATTACCCCAATCAAGATGGTGTCGGACGGGATCCCTCGCTGCCTGGGAAAGTCGCTTACAACTATGCATTGGCTGACGAAACTTTGGTAGAAGCCGCCATCGATGCGGCTAAATCAGCACAAGCCGAATGGAGCAACACAAGTGTCCAGGAACGCCGTACCTTACTCATTTCAGTTGCCGAAGAAATTGCCAAACAACATGGCGATCTGATGGGCGCGATGATGTTAGACGGTGGCAAGACGGTTTTACAAGCAGATATTGAAGTCTCGGAAGCGATTGATTTTGCTAACTACTATGCCCGCAGTTTAGATGCGCTTGCATCAGAAACTCAGGATCTAACCGGCAAGCCGCTCGGCACTGTAGTCGTCACCCCACCTTGGAATTTCCCCTTCGCCATTCCGTGCGGTGGTGTTTTGTCTGCACTCATGGCTGGCAACACCGTCATTCTGAAGCCTGCGTTAGAAACCGTGCTTGTCGGCTGGAAACTTGCCAATGTCTTGTGGGATGCAGGCATTCCAAAGTCAGCACTGCAATTTGTGGTTGCGCCAGACAACCACATCGGTCAAATGCTCATCACCGATCCTCGCGTGGATGCGGTCATTTTGACTGGTGGCTCTGAAACTGCCCAACTCTTCCAAGGTTGGCGTCCAGACTTGAATTTGTTTGCTGAAACCAGCGGCAAAAACGCGCTGATTATTACCAGCATGGCAGATCATGACTTGGCGATCAAAGACTTGGTTGCGTCTGCATTTGGACACAGTGGCCAGAAATGTTCAGCGGCAAGCTTGGCAATTTTGGAAGCTGAAGTCTATGACAATCCAATCTTTATGCGCCAGCTACGCGATGCAGCTGCGAGCCTCACTGTTGGTTCAGCTTGGGACACCACCAGCATGATTGGCCCGATTATTCGCGAAGCTAGCCCTGAGCTTGAACGCGGTTTGTGTCAGTTGGATGCAGGTGAAACGTGGTTACTCGAACCTAAACAAGATTCAGACAACCCGAACTTGTGGTCACCTGGCATCCGTTTGGGCGTGACACCCGACTCTTGGTATCGCAACACGGAATGTTTTGGCCCAGTGCTCGGCTTGGTCCGCGCTGACAATTTAGCGCATGCTATTCAAATTGCAAATGACAGTGAGTTTGGCTTGACGGGCGGTATCCATACCCTAGATGAGCGCGAAGTCGAAATTTGGCGTGACAAAGTAGAAGTTGGCAATGCTTACATCAATCGCGGTATTACTGGCGCAATTGTGCAGCGGCAGCCGTTTGGGGGCTGGAAGCGCTCGGCAATTGGCAGCGGCGCCAAAGCTGGTGGGCCAAACTATGTTGCGTCGTTGATGAACTGGGAACAATCAGGGTTACCTTTGCAACGCGCAACCCCAAAAATTTCAGACGAACTGATGCAAGCCTGCCTACGCAACTGTGACAATCCAACTGTCATCCGAGCCGCAGCTGAAAATTATTCACACGCCATTGAAACACACTACAGCCAAGTGGTAGATCCATCCAAGGTGTTAGGCGAAAGCAATATCTTCCGCTACCTTCCATTGAAGACTGTTCATATACGTGTGACTGAATCCAATTTGGATGCGATTGCGTTGACACTGATTGCTGCAAGCACCTCTAATGTATCGGTCAACCTCAGTGTTGCGCCAACTATTGATTGCGAATGGACGAGGAAATTTGTAGACAGCTATCACGTAGAGAGTGATGCTGACTTTGCAACGCGTCTTCAAGCGTTGAACAATATACAAACGCGATTGCGTGTGATTGGTGCATTGCCTTTAGACGTGCGCCAAACTGCAAACAATGCTTATTTGCCTGTTATTGATCGGGCCGTATTGGCAAACGGACGCATGGAATTACATTGGCTCTACCGTGAGCAGGCAATGTCTGAGACAACGCATCGGTACGGAAATTTGCAGTGAAGAATTAGCCGCGGACAAGCACTGATGAACACGGATTTTGGCTTGGCTATACCAAAGTTCAACTTCTCAATCACAGACTTGAGTTTTCAAGACTTGAAAGAAGTTGAACTTTGAGTTGGGACGTTTCTAATGAAATAGATCGATGCCTTCTAGCTCACGTTCGCGGCGCTCGACGAAGGCATCAAGCGCTTCTGCTATTCCCTCATCTAGCGGAGGCTTTTCGTGTGAGGCCAGAATTTGTTTCCACAAGCGATTAGCACGAACATACGCATCTTCACCGCCAGCGCTTTCCCAAGCGTCGAAGCCTAAACGGTCACTGACGAGCGGTTCGTAGAATGCAGTTTCGTAGCGGGCTTGCGTATGATCCGTTCCAAAGTGATGTCCGCCTGAGCCAACTTGTTCAATCATGTCGAGCGCAAAGGCTTCTTCTGAGACCTCAAAGTTACCTAACCAGTGGGCGAACATGGCGACATTTTCAGCATCGATGACAAACTTTTCGTAGCTCGCAACTAAGCCACCTTCGAGCCACCCGACACCGTGCAAGACAACGTTAGTATGCGCCATGACGGCGGGCCACATGGTCCACATTGTTTCATAAGCCGCTTGAGCGTCTGGCACTTTTGAATTGGTGAGACTACCGCTGCCCCGAAACGGCAAGTTATAGCGCCGTGCCAGTTGGGCCGCGACAATGAGCGCCCAAGCACCCTCTGGGCCACCAAAAGCTGGCGCACCAGAGCGCATATCCACATTTTGGGAGAAGCCGCCATAGACCACTGGGGAACCCGGATTGATCAGTTGCGTCAACGCAATCCCTGCTAGGACTTCAGCATTTTGCTGCGCTAAGGCAGATGCCATGGTAACGGGACTCATGGCTCCCGCCATAATAAATGGCGTGATGAGCGAGCACTGCCCATTGCGAGCGTGCGTGATCATCCCGCCTAGCATGCGATTGTCATAACGCAACGGGCTATTGACATTGACCACCCCACCCGTCACGCAGCCCGGAAGCTGGCCTCCATGCATAATCTGCATCATGTCTACCGTGTCTTGGGCAATGATGCGTCCACTTGCTGTATCGCGAATGGCGCGGTCTGTTTCATGCGCCATGATCCGAATGCGATAGAGGTGCCGCAACGAATTTCGAATATCTTGTGGTTCACACAAGGGGCCGCCCGTAAACTGAAAATACGGCACAGCATGGGCCATCTTTACAAAATTTTCAAAGTCTTTGAGCGTCGAAATGCGTCGACCACTGTCTAGGTCACTGACATAGGGCATGCCAGAGTTCGGACAAAAGTTAAGGTAATTGCCACCAACAATCAGGTTATTGGCAGAATTGCGAGCGTGCCACGTAAATTGTGCTGGCGCTTTGGCAACAAGATCTAAAAGCAGGCCCCGGTCAATCCAAACGTGCTGTGAGGAATGATCCACCTTGGCTCCCGCTGCTTCCCACAGGCGGAGCGCTTCCTCTTCCATGAAATCAATACCGATGTTTTCGAGAATGCGCATGGACGCATCGTGGATCTTGTCGAGCTGATCTGGCGAGCACCATTCCGTTGGCGCAATGGGACTGCGCATCAGTTGAAATGGTTTTTGCAACCATTTTGGTTGATCAGTTTTTGAACGGCGAATGCGTTTCCGGGAGCGTTTTGTGGACATAGATCTTTCTCTTTGAGTAGCTAGAAAGATTCTAATGGAGAAACAGTATCCGTGCTAAGTCGTGATTTGCATCCTGTGCCCAGTCACTGTGCCACAAGCAATTAAATCCCGTATACACGTAGTGCGCTTTCTAGTGCAATGCGTAGCAGAGATAATTCAATTTGGGTGAGGTCGTGGTCAACATCTAAATTATCCAGCACGTTACGATAAGCTTGAAGCAGGCCAGAGATGAAGACAATTCCACTTTGTTGATCGGTACGCTTGACGTTGAAATAACTATCGTAAACATCAAATTTGTGAACATTGGCAAGGGCCTCAGGCGTCTCAATTTGCAGCAAGGCGACTGCTGCATCGATCTTGGGGCCGAGTTCAGCTGGAGGTGCCTCGACTGGCAATGCCAGTAAGTCCTGTAGCGCACGAACTTGTTCAGAAGAAAGGTCAATGGTCGCTGCTTCTGCATGCAATATGTCCGGCAACGGTATGAGCATTTCTGGTCCAGGGTCTGGCAGTGACGGCGTGTCCGTGACGGTACTATGCCAGTTTTCAACCAGCTTTTCTAATTCAGCAAGGTGGTATTCAGACTCGAGGGTGTTAATCAGCGTTTTGACCTCTGCGTCTGTTGCTTGTAGTTCGCTTGTCACGACATCCAGATCATAGACAGAACGTTGTGGGCGCAACACTTCATCTATCAAAATAGTCTGCGCGTTGCGATGCTGCAACAACGCTTCATATACACCAGCATAGATATAAGGATTGTATTCCGAGTCAGGGCGTGCTTTTGTAAGCCCAATAGCGCGTGCCAAGAGATTTACCTCTTGCCACAATGTCCTAAGCACCGCTGGCGATGCGTCACGCCGTTCGGCATCATTGCGAGGGGCTGCAATGGTGGTGTCACGCGCGGTTTCAATTACAGCACGGACTTTCCATGAGGGAACCGGCACCACAAACTGAACTGCATCACTACGTAAAAACGGTTCAACCAGATCGTCTTGAACTTGCGTCAGTTCACTCAAGCGATTGCCAATAACAGGTACTTCACCGATGAGCAAATGCTCCGGCGCGGGATTCTGCATATGCCACTGTGCAACGGCTGTTCTAGCCCAAGCGCCAACTGCGCGTCGTACAATGGGTGCCGTCACACCATTGACTTCAGGATACTTCGCAAGAATTTCAGCACTTTCGAATGCAGCCCGCCCTTCCCGCCAACGGATAAGATGGATTTTGCGGCCAGCATCTTTTGCAATTAGCGCTAATTGTTGAATAAGAAGCGTTTTGCCAACACCAGGCAAGCCTGTCATGAAAATTGCCCGCTTAGATACCGCCATTTCAGCGAGGCGTTCATACAACTCAGACGAGATCGGGATGACGCTCATCTATTTGACTCCAAGCGTTTTGAGGCGATTGACTTTGAAGGTATCAATCATCCCGACTGCCGATTTTTGCGCTTCTTCACCCATGAGCAAGCTCGGCGCATCACCTTCAAATTTTCCGCAGACGTATTTGTGCGAGTCATACATGACCGCAAACACCTGTCGGAATTTTTGCATCTCATGTTCAAGCTCAGTTGGAGGATTTTCAAAGAATGGCTTTAAGCCACGGAGGATTTTTTTTACGAGATAATCATGGTCATGCGCCCACATACCGCTGAAACCATTTTCAGCCTCGAACATGTTGGGGCGCACATAGCCTTCATAGGCGGCTTGGCTGAAATCACCCGTCAGTTTGAACGTGACTGAAACACCCCACAACACCTGCGTTGCGCGTTCCAATTCAACACGTGCTGCTTGAACATCACCTGCGTCCAAGTGCTTTTGAAGTTCAGCACAGATAACAATGAGCGCTTGGACATAGCCAAAGAATAACTGATGGCCAAGTTGCCAGCGAACGCGCGCCTGATCAAGTTCTTGGGTAGTAAACATGATCTTATTCTATGGCGCGGATAACGCAGATTTTTTCAGTTTTCAGGTAGTTTTTGCCACAGAAGCAGCAGACTATGTGACAACGCGTGGTGTGTAGGAAACTGTCTGTAGCTACTTAGAACGCTCTCTTAGTGCGTTCCAATTTGTCCGTCCCAGGTCAATGTTGAATTGCAATAACACCAATTCACTAAACAATGCAGCATTCCAATTGTCATCATCAGCACCAATTGAAGCCGGGCCGCGACCAATCATATTAGCAAGCATTGTGAGTTCATCATCAATCAGCGCCGGGACACTCTCTACTTTTATTCCATTACAGTCATCTTTAGATTGCATAAGTTGGTACCAGTCGACAGAATGGGTGCTAGACCGTCACCGCATTAGCAAGTTCACGTAAGTGTTGAATTGAAAATGGCTTAGAAATACAGTCACAGACACGGGCCGGATATTTCCGTTTTAGTCTAGCCATTGCCACTTCTGAGCTTGATAACAAAATTATTCTTGTGTGGTCGAACTTTGGATACCCCTGTAATTGCGTCAGAACGTCTTCGGCTGTAAATCCGCCCAGATAGTAGTCAAGAAATATCGTTTCCGGTATATCTTGGACACACTGCAAATATGTCAGGATATCTTCCCAATTTGAAATACCAACAAATTCTCGCCCGCTGCCAAGAGCCAAACGCACTAAATTGACCATTTCAGCATCGTCTTCAATGTACAAAACTCCCACAAACACTCCCTACCTTATATCCAAAATCACACAATTTAGTTTTTTCAGATAAACTACTATATGATTGACACAGAATAATCTGCAACTTGCGCTCCCGAAGTAATTATATGGTCAGTTCAAAATGACATTTGTCATCAACACGCGTTTTTTTCTAGACATTTGTCATCAATTTGATGCACAAAAACACACGCACCACCGCATCTTAAATCTCTTAGGGAAAAAAAAACAAACACCTAAATATTTTAGGTATCTAAAAGCAACAAATACAGCAGAATTTAGTAAGTAATTGAAAACACAAAACTCAACAGATAGAAATAGGTATGTGAAATGTTGCAACTTAGTCGACTTAACTTTTCCCAATTGTTAAGCAAAGTAGAACCGATTGATGATTTCCGAAACCAATATTCGACATTTATCGCTCTGCATCAATATTGGCTCATTATGATGAGTCTAGATTTTGCGTTGGTCGCATTATTTGGAGAACAGGTTCAAGTTATAGATCGGGCTGCATTTGTAGCACACGCTGTTTGTTGGCACATCTTCTATACCCGCCGACGATTTCGTGACATCATCAAACGCAACTTGAGCAAGCTAATGCTTGTCTGGGCGTTGACCTACATCATCATTCAAATTTGGAATGCAAGTACGATCTATCTGCAATTGACAGAAGAAGTTGGGTTTATTCGCATGCTAGCGATGACTGTGGCCGCAACCGCGCGGCTTTGGGCCATGCTGATTGTGCCCATGGTGACGTTCAGTTGGGTTGAACAGAAGGCAATGTTGTACTTCCCCGTGTTAGCAGCAATCCCCCTCACATTGGCCGGCGGAACGATCTATCAAGAATTCCTACAACCTGTTAGCCTGATTAGTTACTTTCTTATTACCACGCTGACTTTGCTCATTCTGTCGCGATACTTAAATGGTCGGCTCCAATTCGAAAACAATAAATTGCAGGCCGCCAATAGTAAATTAGCTGAAATTCAATCTGAAAAAAATGAATTGGCCATTGAGGTCGAGCGAGCCAGAATCTCACGGGAATTACACGATACCCTTTCTAACTCAATTGGCGCAGCGCTGATTCATGTCAGGTCGGCAAATTTGACATTTGACATAGATGAAGCGACATTTCGGAATCACTTGACAGAGGCAGAAACCTTGCTTCGCCAAGAGCTAATTAGTGTGAGAAATGTAATTCACGCGTTACGACCAACAAGCTTGGCAGAATATGGTCTCAAGCATGCCATTGAACACTTGTCTACAAACGAATTGAAAGCCCGTGGGTTTGTTGTAGAGTGGAATTATTCCATTGAGACAAGCCTTCCACCGTCAGTCGAACGCGCCTTGATATACATTAGTCGTGAGGCTATTACTAATGTTGTCCGTCATTCAAAGGCAAACTTAGTAGAAATCTGCTTGCAGGAATCGACTGACCACTGGTGCCTCGAAATTCACGACGATGGCATAGGTGGTATACCAGAATTGGATGAAATAAACAGCTACGGAATTCGTGGGATCTACGAACGTGTTCGCTTGTTAGGCGGCACCTTCAATATTTCAAGTACACTAGAAACAGGGACAACAATCGCTATTGCGTTACCGAAATAACCGCATTGATAGATACAGGTATGAGTGAATGACTACACAAACAAAAATTCTAATCGTTGATGATCATGCCATTGCGCGCCGTGGATTAGAAGCAATCCTTATTGGCAAGCCATCTTATAAAGTAATTGGATATGCAAATAGCGTGACAGAAGCGATTACCAAAACCAAAGCCCTTCAACCCGATCTCCTACTGCTAGACAATTTTTTACCCGATGGCAATGCGTCCCAAGTGATTGAAAATCTAAAACGAGAAAACTGCCCGACCCGCATTCTGATTGTGTCTGGTGAAAAAAGCGACAAAACGCTTTTTGAAGCCTTTATGGCTGGCGCAGATGGCTATGTGTGGAAATATGCGGAAGAGTCTGAAATTTCCCAAGCCATTGACATTGTGAGTCAAGGAAACTCTTTTTTCATGGCTGACTTCGTAGATCATATCCGTCAATCTACACAACCCAATGAAAATAGAACTAGCCTCTTGAAAAATGTCTTTGAACAACTCAATGAGCGCGATATTGCAATCATCCAATTAGTGGGAGCCGGCCAAACAAACAGCGAAATCGCTGAAAATTTAGCCTTGGCAGAAGGAACCGTCCGTAACTATCTAAGTGCAATTCTGCTTAAGACTGGCGCAAGTAACCGGATGCAATTAGCCATTTGGGCCATCCAATATGGCATTGCGCCAACCCCACGCCTAGAATAGGTACCGCTTCAAGCGACAGCGCAACAAGTGCATCGTAATGTCAACGCGCATTCATCTGTCAACTGTTGACTATTTGTACGGACAACTTAACAGCACAGCCGATTAATCTCCTGTTGAATTTAATAAACCACTCCTCGCAAAAATTGCCCTACAATTGACCTGTTCAAGGGGAACCACAACTCAATATTCAAGCAAGGAGTTCATGCGATGAGCGCGAAAATTGCGCCGACTAACAGAGACCACAAGTGGGTCTACTTGTTTAGCGAAGGCAATACCAAAATGAAGCAATTACTTGGCGGCAAAGGAGCCAATGTTGCTGAAATGACAAATATTGGTCTGCCGGTCCCTCCCGGATTTACCATCACGACTGAGTGTTGTAACGCCTTCTATGACTACAATCGTCAATTTCCTGAAGGCATGTGGTCCCAAGCCCAAGCGTCTCTAAAAGCCTTAGAAAAACAAACCAAGCGTGAATTTGGAAACCCAAAGAAACCGCTGCTAGTCTCAGTCCGCTCCGGGGCCTCCATCTCAATGCCGGGCATGATGGACACCGTCTTGAACCTCGGACTAAACGATGAGACTGTCGTTGGGTTGGCGAAGCAAACTAAGAATGAGCGCTTTGCATATGACGCATACCGCCGCTTTATTAGTATGTTTGGCCACATTGTGATGGGCGTCAGCAGCGAACGGTTTGACTTTGTCTTAGACCGCTTCAAAGCACAGACTATTGGTGGAAAAGATACTGACCTAAGCGTTGCCCAACTTAAAGACATCATCACCGCATACAAAAACATCATCTTTGCCCATTTTCATGGTGAGCCGTTCCCACAAGATCCGCTAGACCAACTGCGCATGGCAATTTCAGCCGTCTTCGAGTCGTGGATGCGTCGTCGCGCAATTGACTATCGTCGCATTCATCGCATTCCAGACACATTAGGCACTGCGGTCAACGTACAAGCAATGGTCTTTGGCAACATGGGTGACACGAGCGGCACCGGAGTCTGTTTTACGCGGAATCCATCTACCGGAAAAAATGACATTTACGGCGAGTATTTGCTGAATGCCCAAGGTGAGGACGTTGTCGCTGGCACGCGCACGCCACGGAAAATCACTAAACTCGCGCGTGAGTTGCCGTTGGTCTATGCTCAACTCACTGAAATTATTGATAAATTGGAAACACACTACGGTGACATGCAAGACATTGAATTCACCGTTGAGAACGGAAAACTCTGGATCCTCCAAACCCGTACAGGCAAACGAACTGGCACCGCAGCCGTACGGATTGCAGTAGAAATGGTCGAAGAAGGCATGATTAGCCAAAAAGACGCCGTTCTTCGCGTCGATGCCGACTTGCTCAACCAGCTTCTGCACCCCACAATTGACCCGCGCGCTAACGTACCAACGCTAACATCCGGCCTCCCTGCCAGTCCGGGAGCCGCAACGGGGCAGGTCAGCTTCGACCCAGATGAAGCGGATGAACTCAGCCAGTCTGGAACACCAGTAATTTTGGTCCGTCACGAAACCAGCCCCGATGATTTTCACGGGATGGCAAGCGCCAAAGCAATTCTGACGGCACGTGGTGGGATGACATCGCACGCAGCCGTGGTCGCGCGTGGCATGGGCACACCATGTATTGTTGGTGCGGGTGCATTGAAATTAGACTATGAGGCTGGGATAGCGGTCGTTGGCAAAGTTGAAATCCGCGCTGGCGACTGGATTACCGTCGATGGGTCTACTGGCAATGTCCTACTTGGCAAAGTCGCAACGATCCAACCTGAATTGGACAAAAGCTTCAAAAAGCTCATGAGCTGGGCTGACGAGATTCGGGAAATGCAAGTGCGCACAAACGCAGACAATGGTGCAGACGCCCTAGTCGCCCGTGAGTTTGGCGCAGAGGGCATTGGCCTGTGTCGGACTGAACACATGTTCATGGGGGAAGAACGCCTTGCCATTATGCGCGAAATGATCTTGGCGGAAGATCGGGGAAGTCGCGAAAAAGCACTCGACAAATTGCTGCCTATTCAACGCCAAGATTTCATTGAGATCTTCAAAGCCATGGCGGGCTACCCGGTGACCATTCGTCTGATTGATCCACCCCTGCATGAGTTTTTGCCTGACCATGAACACTTAACGTTGGAAATTACGGACCTCAAGCTCAAAATGCGCGACGCAGGTAGTGTGGCAGAAATGGATAGCATTCTTAAGATGCTAGCTGAAAAAAATGAGCTATTGTTGCAAGTGGAACGATTACGCGAATCAAATCCGATGTTGGGACATCGGGGCTGTCGCCTAGGATTGGTGTATCCAGAAGTAACCGAAATGCAGGCGCGGGCAATTTTTCAAGCAGCATGCGAGTTACGCTCCAGAGGTCTTGAAATTGTGCCAGAAGTGATGGTCCCGCTTATTTCAACAGTAAAAGAGTTGGAAAATCAACGGGCGATTATTGAAGATGTTGCCAAAGAAGTCATGAACAGCTACGGAACGCAGTACACGTACAAAATCGGCACCATGATTGAAACGCCACGCGCGGCGCTCACAGCCGACAAAGTTGCAGCGCAGGCAGATTTCTTTAGCTTTGGCACCAACGACTTGACACAGACCACCTTCGGTCTCAGTCGAGATGACAGCACGCGGTTCTTACCAAGCTACATCAAGTCAGGGATCTTGCCTGCTGACCCATTCCAAGTACTGGACACTGAAGGCGTTGGACAACTTGTTCGCTTGGGGACTGACCGCGGTCGGACAACAAAGCCAGACCTTAAGGTGGGTATTTGTGGCGAGCATGGAGGGGAGCCACAAAGCGTTTGGTTCTGTAATGAGGCAGGGTTAGATTATGTCAGTTGTTCACCTTATCGGGTGCCAATTGCCCGCTTAGCAGCAGCGCAAGCAACGCTCCGAAAACAGAGCGCATAACGTCAAAACTTTCGGAGGGCCAAAGGCAGATCTCCGCTGTGAAAGCACGTCAAAAGCCTAAAATAGGTTGAAAGAGCCTTAGGGTTCAGAGCGAAAGACGTCTTAGGACTCTGTGCTTATTCAGAACTCAGGCCAGAATAAAAAAACAGACGTCTCAATTGAGAGGTCTGTTTTTTTATGTCAACTTAGTGTTACCTTGAGCAAGAATTTTGTCGAAAGCCCATATTTCTGTTAACGCACACCTTCAGCCCTTGGCTGTTCTGTCATAAAGTCCCCAAGCATCGATTTGTGAACATCGATGACAGCGTGCGCAAAAATCCGTGGCCCTAATTTACTAGGAATAGTCTCTTGCGCCGTGTCGATGGTGCGCTGAGCTGAATGAAGTTGCGTAAGCATCATGAGCTGCGCCGAAATATCAGCGACATCTAGTGGGTCACAACTGAGCCCATTTTCGGCGTATAACTCTTGCAGAGCACTGGTATTACTTGTGAGCACCGGTATGCCACAGGCTAACGCCTCAAGCGGTGGTAGTCCAAACCCTTCATGTAGAGACGGCAGCACAAGTCCTTGAGCACAGTTATAGACAGCGGGCAGATCTTCCTGTGCAACATAGCCTAAATAATGAACGTTTGAAATCTGCGCCGCCTGCGCCAAGATCGTCTCTGAGTCATAGCCAGCAGCACCAGCCAAGACGAGATGCCACTCTTGCGCTTGCGCTTGCATTTGCTCAAATGCACTGAGCAACCGTGCTAAATTCTTACGCGGTTCTAGCGTGCCTACATAAAGCAGCATATTCCGTGGTAGAGCATATTTTGAACGCACGTCCTCTAACAAAGCATTGCAGTGAATTGGCCTAAATTCCGGACCCGCCGTCTCATGCACAACCGTGATTTTGTCCCGAGGAATGCCCAACACCTGATGAATTTCTGACTTGGAAAATTCAGACACGGTAATAATGTGACGCGCCCGCCGCGCGATAAACGGCAAGAGCCATTTCATCGTCACAATCCGGCTGGGTGGATGAGTCCAAGTATGCGTAAACAGCGACATATCATGAATGGTGACCACGTATGGCACAGGGCAAAACAGCGGCGCAATTGAATTTGGGAAATGCGCTAAATCGACTTTCGACCACAATAACGTGAATGGCAGCATGAACTGCATCCACAACCAGCGACTTAATGAAAAATGCCTACCAATATGCAGCGCCTCAAATGGCGCAGGTAACGCTTTATTGGCGAGAGTCACAACCTCCCAGCGCTCATTTGGCGCAGTCAACGCATTGAGCAACTGCAACGTATACGTTCCAATACCCGTTTGAATGCCGATAAGCGGCGTAGCGTCAACGGCTATGCGCGGCACGGCCACTCCAAAGTCCAACTAATATCCAAAATAAAAATGCGGTCCCGTTGAATAATAAAAAATAATCTAGCAAACCGTGCAGCATAAACGCGACTATCCCGGCTGCTAACCCAAGTTGCAACCAATCTATTTCAGCGCCCAAATCTTGCCATATCTGACTAAGTAGATACAAAAGCCACCCAAAGAACGGCAGTGCCCCAAGTAGCCCTAACGACACAAACATTTCTACATACCAGTTATTGGTATGAATAGTGTCATTGAAATGTGGCATCTCTAACACTTGGCCATACTGTAATCGGTAATTGTCAAAACCAATTCCAATCAAAGGCTGTGTTTGCCACAGCAAATAAGCTGCGCGCCACAACGTCCGCCGATGCGGAATGGGCGGCAGTAATGTTTGCTCGGCCGGTTTTTCTGCCACAACCGCCGCATTATTCGTTGACGGAGTCATTTGCGCAACACTTACGACCGAGTCTGTCACCGTCACCTCCGTGACTGCCACAGTCCCATTTTTCTGGCTAAACCATGTGACGGCCTCTTGCACCACATCCCATTCCAACCGATAGTTCCCTGGCGCCTCCGGCAGTTGGACCGCTACTGTCCAAGTGTGGATTGCATTCGGCAGGATATCGTTTTCAAATTGCCAACGCGGTTCATTTGGCAATAAGATAAACGTATTCTCTTGCTGGACATACCAATGCGCCCCAAGACGAATTGGTCTTTCTAAGTCTTCAGACCAAGTCAACAACCCTTGATTTTCAACTGTCACCGGCACAGACACTTGCGCAGCCATTACGCCAGATACCGTTGTCGGCACCTGAATTTGCGCACGATACCACGCATCATCCCCCTCGCTTTGCAAACGGAGTTGCCAAGCAGGATGCAGTAAGAATGTGCCTGTCAGGATCACACCCATGAGCGCAACAGTTGCGCCAAATAACTGTATCCCGATTTTGTCTTTGCGCCACCAAGCAATGCCAATCAGGGCAATGGCTAAGCACAGGCTTGTCACCACACTTGCACGGCTCAATGTCAGGACAGAGGCCGCAAATACACCTGCTCCTATGACAAAGTACAAGACCGCAAGGCCACGCCGTTGTCGTTTAATTGCCACCAACGCTCCACACACTGCTAAAGGCACTAGTGCTTCAAAGTACATCGCCGTTTGGTTGGCATGGTCAAAGGTACTGGTAAGCCGTAAAAACGGCCCTACTGTTGTTGCACGACCCCGGAATTGGCTCAGCGTCTCAAGCGGCGCGTTATTGAACACTTCCACTGCGCCAACCAGTGCAGCAATACTGGCCCCGCCCAGCAACGCAATATACAGCCACTGCTGCTGCGTCCGATGTTGCACAACAACGCTATAGGTCACGTAGGCCAAGACCAAGCCAATGACTAAGCGGTACGTGGCAAACAGGGCTAACCGTGAATCTTGCGCCAATACACCAGCCGTGAGCGCAATGCCAAGCACAATCGCAAATAGTCCTAAGCTCACTTTCCAAAACGACGCAGGCCGAACCAACAGAGGCGTAGCAAGCAATAATGTCGCGTAAACAATCAGCTCTAGGTTTGTGAGTTGAACACCAGCATAGGCAACTGCCGGCTGAATTTGCTCAAACGGGAGTGCAATGCACGCCAGCATGAGGATGAGTAAAGTGCCCTTTCGCCAAACCATGCGGCGGATTATATAAAGTGTTGCTCACAGCGAAATGATCAGAGGATAAGTTTATAGCGGAGATTTCTAATGTTGGAATAAAAGAACACACTAATATCAAAGCGAATGCGCGTTGAATATGAGAATCAGAAAGAGCAGTCGCTGAGCGTAACTCAAAGATTGGTCCAATCTGATGAATGAGTAAAGGTGCCAACAAAAACAAATAGAATACTGCTTCTGCTAATTTCACTCACCCGTGGTAAAACATCCTTATGACATCATCAAACGGAACTGGACGAAAAATTACGCGCAATGTACTTGGCACGGAGCTCAAGACGTGTTGCAAATCGCCCTTAACTGGGTTTTATCGCGATGGATCTTGCAAGACAGGGCCGCAAGACAGAGGGGTACACACGACTTGCGCACAAGTGACGGAGGAATTTCTGGCTTTCTCAAAAGCACGTGGCAACGATCTCAGCACCCCGCTACCGCAGTATCGATTTCCGGGGTTGAAAGAAGGGGACTGCTGGTGCTTGTGCGCCGCCCGCTGGGTTGAGGCGTACGAGGCTGGAATGGCACCTAAGATCAAACTAGAGGCCACGCATGAAAAAATGCTGGAATATGCAAGCTTGGACGTTCTAAAAGAATACGCCGTAGATAGCGACAAATAGAACCAATCTTAAACAAAAACGGTGTTCGTTTCAGTTTGACGAACACCGTTTTTGTTTATGGTTTGAACACCAATTCTTCGGGGTGTTTCATGAGACGGACAATGTGCCGTTCGACATCATAGTCAATGGCACGCCAAAATCCTTCCCCTTTCGTTTGCCCTTCCACATATAAAGAGCCGCCATTTCGTTTCAAATAGTCCTTCAAGTCAGCCAGCGTTGGATTCTTACTAGCGAACTTTACAATCCGGCGAAACAATTTTGGCAAGATTACAAACTCAGTTTGGATGGCATCTAAGTCTGAAATATCAAACTCGGACGTCTTATCGTAAAACCACAGCCCCCGATGCAACTCACGCGCATTTTTACAGGCTGCTTGGAAGGTCCGCAGAAAGTGTGGATGCATGGTGTTATAAAACGTTGGATACACATGCCCTTCAGCAGCCATCTGAAAATTGACGCTTTGTTCAATCGGGACCAGTTCAGCATCATAAGCACGGGTGACGTCCAGTCCATGCCCATGCTTTGGGAAGATATACACAATTGGTCGTTTGAAGGTATCGACTGAGCGGGTCAAGACAAAGCCTTCTTTGGCATCATTAGCAGACACCACTAAGTCTCCCAGCATGCTGTATTCAATGTCTGAAATGTCAAGCCGTTCTAGCAAATGTTCCAACGCTCGAATAGCAGCCATACGAGGTTGCATATACCCTTCATAATGCGTTTCGAGCGCATCAATCGCTTCTAATCGGAGTTGGAATTTGTTCTTGCGTTTAGGGCGAATGTGCAAGAACTCAACAAATTCACGTGGCGTGTCCGGCTCAAAACGGATGGAGTCACCGTCTGGTGAATAACCCGTGACATGGAATTTACCTGCAAATACTCTATATTGACGTTGTGTCATGCTTACCTCCCTACTCTATGTGCTATTTTCTGCTGTGTGCGCTGGCTAACACTACCAATACAAATAGTTATCAGTGACAGTTCCCGAAGCAGACGTTGTCTTTCCCGCTGCGCTTTGCTTCATACATCGCCTGATCTGCCAAATGGATCAAAGTTCGCAGGTCTGTATTGACGCCAGGAATATAGTCCACAACGCCCATACTAGCCGTTACACTAATTTCAGTGCCATCATAGAACACTGGCGCATTCCGAATATTTTGTTGCAAACGATCAATAAAATGCATCGCAGCTTCTTTTTTCGTATTTGGTAACAAGAACGCGAATTCTTCACCGCCAAATCGGCCTGCGAAGTCGCTTTCACGCAAGGTGTTATTAATCGTGTCACCAATATTTTTCAAAACCCGATCGCCACAATCATGGCCATATGTATCGTTGATCATTTTGAAATCATCTAGATCCATGAGAATGATCGAAAAAGCCATATATTCGCGCCGCGCAAATTGCGTATACTGTTGCGCTTGACTCAAAAACAAGCGCCGATTGAGCACCCCAGTCAATGAATCGATACTTGCCAATTGACGCATTTCATTTTCCAACATGTCAAGATGAAACAAAATCCGCATGAAAGGCAACGCTACCGGGCCTGAGATGATCAACGGAAGCGTAGTGGTATACATCAGCACGTGCAGCAGCGACTCTGCATTCAAATCTCCCAAAATCCATGCCACTAGAAATGTGAGAAAAATCGATGCCACGGTGGAGACAATTACCACAATGACAATGCTCCGCAACAATCCTATTCGCACCACCCAATGGCGGAAGTCGAACACAATTCGTAATTTTTCGGTTTTATACGCATTAAGCACAGGAGTTTTGAGAGCCATTTGTAAAAGATACCAATACGAAACTAACTTTTCTCTAACTTAGGTTGAAATTCTGTTAAAAGTTATGACAATTTCTGACATGGCATGTAAATCGACTTAAAACAAAACTGCTCAGAAGCATTTTTGCTTCCGAGCAGTCAACTTTGCATATTTTTTTAGGCTAAGTGTTTCGCAACAAAAACTCAGAAATAAATACGATGTCAATTTCCTTTTGCGCGTGCTATCAGTTCTTCCTTCGCCAAGCTCTGCATTGACGGCGCTACCAGCACTTCATAGCTCTTGTCGCGCCCTCTACGACGCGTCACCAGCCCATTACTCACTAACCGACGCGTAATTCCAGTTGCCTTTTGTCGTTGGGTTTCAACTTGATCTGGCAACTCCAAAAACGGATACCATCGGTCAGCATCCATCCTTGTCACGAGTTCAAGCACATCTGTTTCCGCATTGAATACCAGTGAGCGGTCTTGAATAGTTTGACGCATGCGCATAATTTCTCGCTTTCCTTCTATTGAAGTTTCTGCTTCGAGAGCATCTCTACAAGCCCGCAAAGCTTGCCGAAAATAACCGCGATTTTTACTAATCGACTGCGTGAATCGATTGGCTTCCACTAACGCAAGCAGGCGGGTCAACCTATGCTCAAGCTCAACAATATTCATGGCTATTCTCTAATACTCATTATGCACATGTTCTTATATTCAAGAACTTGCTTTACAGAAAAAAGTAACTCAGTGTTTCTAAAACTAAAAACAAAATATATTTGAATCTTTCAAAACAAATTATTGCGAAATGATAGTACCATAAATTTCACACTCTGGATAAGAAAAATGAAGCAGCAACCTATAGCGCTACAAGATTCACCGAATCCACTAATTTTTGTACGACACCATGTTGTCATAATAATGAGATTACAGCCTTTCAAAGTATTTAGAATCAGCCAACTTTCATGTATCATGAGCTTTAATCTTCAGAGAAGTTAGAGCGCCATGATGCATCCAATTCAAACGCATACTGCCAATATCCAAACAGTTGAAACCCCAGCAAGCTTGGCAACAGCACTGCAATTACTTAGTCGCTATGGAGAGAGTGCCAAACTCATTGCTGGCGGAACAGATCTAATTCCAGAATTAGACCGGAATCAGCACGCGCCCCGTCTACAAACGCTCATCGACATCACGCGGATTCCAGATCTAAATACCATCACGCTAGACGAAGCTGGCATCATTCATATTGGCGCACTGGTCACACATAACCAAGTCGTGGCTTCAGAGTTGTGCGTCAAACGCGCCTTACCTTTGGCGCAGGCCTGCTGGGAAGTTGGGTCCCCGCAATTACGAAATCGGGCCACTATTGTCGGCAACTTAGTGACCGCTAGCCCGGCCAACGACACTATCTCTGCGTTGACGGCGCTGCAGGCCACACTAACAATTGTCTCCGCCAAAGGGAGCCGCAGTGTGCCAATTCACGAGTTCTACTTAGGCGTACGACGCACTAAGCTCAAGGCAGATGAAATGGTCACAAAGGTATCGTTTCCAGCACTCACAGCCGCCCAACGCGGAATGTATGTCAAGCTAGGATTACGCCGCGCCCAAGCTATTTCAGTAGTCCACCTGGCCATTGTGCTGACTTATGACTTCGGGAACATTATTAGTGACGCCCGCATTGCGCTTGGTAGCGTGGCACCGACCATCATTACCGCCCCACGCGCTGAAACGTATCTCATTGATCAAAATCTAACTGATGGCACTATTCGTCAAGCCGCGAAACTGGCAGCGCAGACGCCGTCTCCCATTGATGATTTCCGCGGCACGGCTGAGTATCGAACAGATCTCATTGCGGTGATGGTAAGTCGCGCCTTAGAGGCTCTCCGCGACGGGCGTCAGGCCGAAACTTGGCCGCAAGATCCGGCGTTACTGTGGGGAGATACTAGTGATGGCACCTATCCGACTGGGACACAATATTCGGTATCCCACACTGAATCCGCAGTCATTGAAACCACGCTCAATGGCCAAGACTTTAGCGCTGCGCACGGCACAAATGTGACACTTTTAGATTGGCTTCGCGAAGAGGGCAAACTCACTGGCACAAAAGAAGGCTGCGCCGAAGGGGAATGTGGTGCCTGCACCGTGTATTTAGATGGCATGGCCGTCATGGGCTGTCTTGTTCCAGCCACCAGAGCCCACCAAGCAGATATTGTCACAATTGAAGGACTTGGCAAGGAAGAACAACTGCATCCATTGCAACACGCATTCGTCGAATGCGGCGCCGTGCAATGCGGATACTGTATTCCCGGATTTTTGATGTCGGGTGCCAAGCTTTTAGAAAAGAACCCGACGCCAACAAAAGAACAAATCAAACAAGGCTTTAGCGGCAATCTGTGTCGCTGTACCGGCTATTACAAGATCATTGATGCAATGGAAGCATGTGCAAAGGAGACCAAGTAATGTCTCTTGGCATTTCAGAAAAAAGGATCGATGCAGTTGGAAAAGTTACGGGGATAACGAATTATCCTGGTGATATTCAAGCCGAAGCCATGCTGCACGGCATAGTTGTGTTTAGCAATCAGCCGCATGCCCGAATGCTGGAGATGGATATTTCAAAAGCCGAATCACTTGAAGGTGTCCATCTGATCCTGACCGCCGCAGATGTCCCCGTCAACGAATATGGCCTCACGCTTAATGATCAACCCGTTCTGATTGGTCTCAACGCCACCGGCAGAAGCGATGTTCCAAGTGACATAAGCCGCTGGGAAGCCGACCATGTTGCCTTTGTCGTGGCAGAAACGGAACAAATTGCCCGTCACGCTGCAAGTCTAATTGACATTGAGTGGGAACAACGACCGCTCTTTGACAACGTGGATGCAGCGCTTGAGACGGACGCCTTGCTACATCCAGAAAACGGTAAAGACAGCAACGCTTACTATCAGCTAAAAATCCGGAAAGGCGACATGGACGCTGGCTGGGAGCAAGCCGATGTCATTATTGAAGGCAGCTACAGAGTGCCGCATCAAGAGCACGCTTATCTCCAGCCGGAAGCAGCCGTCAGCTATGTGGATGATCAAGGGCGCCTCACAGTAGAAATTGCGGGCCAGTGGGCACACGAAGACCAAGAGCAAATTGCCCACGCGCTGGATCTACCCCGTGACCAAGTCCGGGTGATTTACCCGGCAATCGGTGGCGCGTTTGGTGGGCGCGAAGACAATTCCTTACAAATTGTGATGTGCTTAGCCGCCCAGAAGCTGGCTAAAAAAGGCATCAAGCGCCCTATTCGGACGCAGTGGAGTCGCGAAGAAAGCATTGTTGGACATCACAAGCGCCACGCAGCCCAAGTCAAAACTCGCTGGGGCGCAACGAAGGCCGGACTGATCACAGCCGTCGAAGCAGAAGTCCATTTAGATGCCGGCGCCTACAACTACACCAGCAACAAAGTGCTTGGCAACTTGCATATCACCGTCGGTGGCGCCTATAACATTCCGAATGCACACATTGATAGCTATGCAGTCTATACCACAGCCGTCCCCGGTGGTGCCTACCGTGGCTTTGGGGCGCCACAAGGTGCCTTTGTCGCTGAAAATCAGATGAACAAACTCGCTGCCGCACTAGATATGGATCCCGTTGAAATTCGGCAGCTCAACTGTCTTACCCAAGAGAGTCTGCAAATTACGCAGGTCCCCATGCCTCCCGCGGTTAGCCTCCCAGACGTATTGGATGCTTGCGCAGCCGCCGCCCAACGTCCACTTGTAGAGAGTACGCCACCGAGCAGTTTTGCATCGTTGCCACCCAACCCTAAAGCCATGCGCCATGGGCGTGGCTATGCCATTGCCTTCAAAAACGTTGGCTTCTCCTATGGCTTTCCAGAGCGCTGCGAAGCAACGATTGAAATTTATGGAGAAGCTGAAATTGAGAAGGTCATTTGCCGCCATGCGGGTGCTGATCTTGGGCAAGGCGCGCACACCGTCTTCAAACAGATGGCCGCACGGGCAACGAATGTTGACATTAGCAAGGTGCAGATGATTGTGTCCGACACTGGTGAGACGGGTGACTCTGGCTCTTCATCTGCGTCGCGCATGACCTTTATGGCCGGAAATGCCATTAAGGGCGCCGCTGAAAAAGCGCTTGAACAATGGAACGATGAAGAACGTCCCGCCATTGGGCACCTTCGTTACACGCCACGCGCCACAACCGCGCTCGATTACGAAACAGGCAAGGGTGACGGCAATATTACGTTTGGCTATGTCGCTCAAGCAGTTGATCTTGTGGTCGATGTTGAAACAGGCCACATTCATATTGAACGCCTCATTTCAGCCAATGATGTTGGGTATGCGCTCAATCCGCAACAAGTTGAAGGACAAATTGAAGGCGGTGCAGTCCAAGCCTATGGCTATGCCGTGACTGAGAACTTACATATTCAAGCAGGACGCATTACAAATCCGCGTTTTAGTTCGTATCTCATCCCTGGCATTCTGGACATTCCAGAGCGCGTTGATTCGGTCATCCTTGAAATTCCTGACCCGCAAGGCCCTTGGGGCGCCCGCGGCATGGCCGAAATGCCGTTTATTCCCGTTGCACCCGCCATTACTGCAGCACTCTATGATGCAACCGGCGTTTGGTTTGATGAAATTCCGCTAACGCCCAGTAAAATTGTAGCTGGCATAAAGCAAAAACAGTTACGAGCCTGAGTTGCGAGTTCCGAAGCTTGCTTCAGACACTTACTGCTACTCGTAACTCAGACTCACAACTCGCAACATCATTCCAATGCTCACAATTCTAAAAAACGCCACGATGCTGGTCACCATGGATGCCGATCGGCGTGAAATTCCGAATGGCGCTGTTGTCTATCGTGATAACGCCATCCACTGGGTTGGCGCAACGCCAGACATCCCTGCCAGCTATCTTGATCAGGCCGATGAGACTATCGATGCCAGCGGCAAGATTGTGTTACCCGGATTCGTCAACACGCATCATCACTTCTACCAAACCTTGACCCGCGTTGTGCCAGCAGCCCAAAATGCCGTGCTGTTTGACTGGCTCAAAACGTTGTATCCCATCTGGGCCAACCTCACGCCAGATGCTGTGTTCATCAGTACCCAGTTGGCACTCACGGAATTGCTGCTCAGCGGCTGTACGACGAGTAGTGACCATCACTACCTCTGGCCCAACGGCTCGCGTCTAGATGACCAATTTGCAGCGGCAGAGACGGTCGGGGTTCGGTTTCATGGCGCGCGCGGCAGTATGAGCCTTGGCGAAAGTGACGGCGGCCTCCCACCTGACTCAGTCGTGGAGAAAGAGCCAGACATTCTAAAAGACTCGCAGCGGGTTGTGGAAACATATCATGACCCAAATCGCTATGCGTTACACCGTGTCGTCATTGCGCCTTGCAGTCCGTTCTCCGTCACCGCAGACTTAATGCGCGAAAGCGCCGCCCTTGCGCGCTCGTTTGGCTCCGAGATGAATGTGCATTTGCACACCCACCTCGCCGAAACAAAAGATGAAGAAGATTTCTGTCTGGAACGCTTTGGGTATCGACCTGGTAATTATGCAGAAGAACTCAACTGGCTTGGGGATGACGTCTGGCACGCGCACTGTGTCCATCTCAATGAACACGAGATCAATAACTTTGCACACACTTGTACTGGACTGGCCCACTGTCCCACTAGCAACATGCGCTTAGCCAGCGGCATTGCCCCAGTCCGCGCCATGCGTGATGCAGGCGTAAACGTCGGTCTTGGCGTAGATGGCAGCGCCAGCAATGACAGCAGTCATATGCTCAGTGAGGTCCGGCAGACTATGCTCCTTCAGCGCGTGATGGGCAATCCACACGCCATGGATGCGCGTGAAGCATTAGAAATTGCAACGCTAGGCGGTGCGACAGTCCTTGGCCGCGATGACATTGGGGCATTGGCACCCAACATGGCCGCCGACATCATTGCGTTTGACCTAAACCAAATTGGATTCTCAGGTGGCGCCGTGCATGACCCCGTGTCTGCTTTAGTGTTCTGTTATCCGCCAAATGTCAGTTTGGCAATTGTGAATGGCAAACAGCTTGTCAAAGACGGCCAGCCCACCATGCTTGACGTGGGCATGATGATTGAAAAACACAATACCGCTGCAAGATTGCTGATAGCTGATAGCTGATAGCTGATAGCTGATAGCTGATAGCTGAAATAATCTCACACCAACTAACCCAATGCCCATCAACATAAACAGACTTTCCGCTGAAATTGAAGAATTAGCCTCATACTCCGCAGTGCCAGCGCCAGCCGTTACCCGCATTCTTTATTCCGCTGAAGATCAGGCTGCGCGCGCATGGCTACGCGAAAAAGTAATCGAGGCTGGACTGAGTATTCGCGAAGATGGCCTCGGCAACATGTATGTCACCTTAGAAGGCAGTGACTCAGGTCTGCCTTCAGTCGCTACCGGCTCTCACATCGATGCAATTCCTTACTCTGGCAAATATGATGGTGTCGTTGGCGTGCTGGGTGGGTTGGAAGCCCTGCGTAGTATTCGCGAACAAGGACTGCAACCTAAGCGCGACATCGAGCTAATTCTGTTTACGTCAGAAGAGCCAACCCGCTTTGGCCTTGGGTGTCTTGGCAGTCGCGCTATGGCTGGAAATCTCAGCGCCGCAGACTTGGCAGCCCTCACTGACGCAGACGGCAATGACTTAGAGTCGCTGCGCAAGCAAGCCGGTTTTACCCAACCTTTAGATAAAGTTCAACTCTCAACTGTCAACTATCACGCCTTCGTCGAACTTCACATCGAGCAAGGTCCACGCCTCGAACGCGACAAGCTTGATATCGGCATTGTCACGTCAATTGCAGCGCCAGCCACCTTACGGGTTACGCTCAAGGGCGATGGCGGTCACGCGGGCGCTACGCTCATGCCAGGCCGTCGAGACGCTCTCGTCGCGGCCTCAGAAATTGTGCTCGATGTGGAAAAAGCAGCGCAGGACAGTGGTAGCCCCGACTCGGTTGCAACTGTTGGCCTGATGCAAGTGCACCCTGGAGCAGTCAACAGCATCCCTAGCGATGTGTTGATGGAAATCGACATTCGCGACACCCAACTCGCGACTCGTGACGGTATGGTCGCCCGCATTCAGCAGACCATTGCGGATGTTTGTGAGCGCCGCAACATTGGCGTGACGGTTGAGGTCCTTAATATGGATGCACCTTGCCAATGCGGGTCACAGATTTTGGAGACCATAGAATCGGTCACAAAAGACAAAGGCTACAGCTATAAAACTCTGGTCAGTCGGGCTTACCATGACGCATTATTTATGGCACAGCTTTGCCCCACTGCAATGATCTTTGTGCCATCTGAGAATGGCTACAGTCATCGACCAGAAGAATTCACCGCTGCAGCCGAAATTGAAAAAGGGGTTGAAGTCTTAGCGGAGACACTCTGTTCGCTAGCGATGCAGTAGCGGCACAGTCATCTTTACTGATAGCTGATAGCTGATAGCTGATAGCTGATAGCTGATAGCTGATAGCTGATAGCTGAATTTTAGCTGCCGCGATATGTCGAATATCCAAATGGGCTAAGCAGCAGTGGCACGTGATAGTGTTCATCGGTTGCGCTAATTTGGAACACAATTGGCACATATGGATAGAAGCAGTCGCTGCCTTGACTGCGGCAGTAGCGCTCCGTCATAAACGTCATGCGATACATGCCGATTTGTAGATTGCCCGGCTCAAGCAAGTCTGTAATGCGACCATCGTTATTGGTGATGCCACTTGCCAGCGGTTGCCAGTCATCATCACCCCAAATCTCTAAAGAAATCTGTAAACCAGATGCCGGTTTGCCCGTGGCAGTGTCTAGCACGTGAGTTGTAATTGGACTTTTCATATTATTTGAATCCACTAATAGCACGAATGAACACTAATCAAAATATTCGTGCCTATTTGTGTAATTCGTGGATTCATCCTCCTTGTAGTAGCTTCTCAAGCCGTATATGCGTGATTTTACGCTGTTCTTCGGCGGCGATGTAGATCTCTTTAGCCGGGTCATTGGGTAAGCGGGCTTGCAATAGCGCCAACATTTCAGACGCAGTCTTACCAGTTGCACAGACAATGAAGATATAACCAAACTTGGCTTCATAGTCTGCATTTCCTTGCGCCAGGGCTTGTAGAACCTCTTCATTCGCCTGATTGACACCAGATTGTTCACCCGCTGACCACGAAGCAGTCGCAGCAAACTTTTCGCGTAGTTTTGACACATCGCCTATCTTGGGGTGATGGGTAAAAGCTTCTTTGTAGTCATCAGTTGAACAGTCTGCCCAAACCCTATCCGCTAGCGCAAACAGTTGGTTTCGTGACGCAATGGGTAAAGCGGCTTGAACCTGTCTCACCCAATTAGACGCTCCACAGCAGCGCGTTAGCGCAATCGCTTGCGATTCAGGAGACAACGCATTGAACTGCGCCAGACCAGATTTTGGATTCAATACAATTCGTCCTTTAGGCTGTGAGCAGCCATTCTCATCGTCGTAGACAACCTGCCCACCAACAACCGTAGTCAAGGCTTTGCCGCGCAAAATTTCACCAACATAAGGTGACACTTTGTGACGATGTTCGATATCAGCTTCCGTTATGGTCATAGTTGCGTCTGGATCAAACACGACAAAGTCGGCTTGCTTGCCAACGAGTAGACTACCGCGCAGTGCAGACATACCAATCAGTTTTGCAGGTGCAGTTGACCACCAGTGCGCCAAATGCGGTAACCCTAAGCCGCGCTGAGACATTTGCGTCCACGTTGCACTCGGGCCAAACTGCAAACCACCAATGCCACCCCATGCATTGGTAAAATCACCGCTTTCGAGCTGTTTGACAGCTGGAGGCGCAGGTGAGTGGTCCGACGCAATCATATCGATAGTGCCGTCAATCAGCCCTCTCCACAACGCCTCGCGCGTTTGAGAACTACGAATGGGAGGAGCACACTTGAACTGCGTCGCGCCATCTGGAATGTCCTCAGCTGCAAAATACAAATAGTGTGGTGCGGTTTCGACCGTAATCCGCAAGCCTTGCGATTTTGCCGCCGCAATTAGTGGCAATGCAGCGCCCGTTGCCAAATGCACAATATGCACCCAAGCCCCCGTCTCGCGACACAGATCAAATAGAGCTTCTATTGCAGCAATTTCCATCTGTTCAGGCCGTGACGTTACCCAAGCCGCATATGACCGCGGATTGCGCTTGTCGTAGCTTTGCCCAATCTCTAATTCAGCATGCGCTAACAATGGAACCTGATGTGCCCTGAGTTCGAGCAATGCTTGGCGAATATCGGCAATGGAGGTGTTAGGGAATTCATCAATGCCAGAATGCACCATGAAACATTTTGCTGCCACCGCCCCACTGTCAACAAGCGTTGAAAGCTGATTTACATTGCCCGGCACTGCGCCAGCATACAACGCGACATTGACATAGAGTTTGTCCTTAGCCGCAGCCACTTTTTGCTCCCAAGCATCAAGTGTCGTGGTCACAGGCATGCTGTTCAGCGGCATATCTGCAACCATCGTGATGCCAGCTTTTGCCGCGGCTTTGGTTGCAGTCTCAAAGCCTTCCCACTCAGTGCGTCCCGGCTCATTGATATGCACATGCGCATCGATAAATCCGGGCAGAATAGCCGCTAAACCCACATCACGCAGGGTATAACCAGACGGGACTTCGTCGCCGTCAGTGACAGCAACGATTTTGTCATCATCAACAAGCAGCACACCATCGACAATGCCAGTTGGGGTCACAATTTTTGAACTTCGCCAAGCAGTTTTCATAGTGCTTATTTTAGACGGTCAATGACGAGACTGTGAAAATAAGCTCTCAACTTTATTTCTTAGAAAACACGGATGTTTAGCAAGCCAAATCCGTGCGATCCTTGTAATCCGCGTCCCATTAATACAATTCGTGGCATTCGTGGACTCAGAATCGATTATCATTATCGAAATTCAAACGACAGGACTCCTTTATGCCAACGCTTTCATCTAATCGCTACGGGAAAGCCCGTGTACGCCTCTCAAAAATCACCCGTCTTGAAACGCATCATGTGTTCACAGAATATACCGTTGATGCCCTGCTAGACGGTGCTTTCGAAGCCACCTACATTGACGGTGATAACAAAGACGTACTCCCTACGGACACAATCAAAAATACCGTGTATGCGTTGGCGAAATCACACAGTCTTAGCTCGCCTGAAGCGTTTGCGCTAGATCTAAGTGAACATTATTTAAAGCATGCCCCCGCAGCAACACAAGCCGATGTCAGCATTTCAATGCGTGACTGGCAACGGATGTCATTCGCAGGCGATGCCCATCCCTTTGCCTACAACGGCGCTAGCCAAGAGTTGCGCACCACTCAAGTTATTCGCAGCAAAGATTCAATGGCCATTACCGGCGGCATTGCTGAGCTGCCAATTCTCAAAACCACCGACTCCGCATTTGTTGGCTTTTTGAAAGATGAATACACTGTGCTGCCCGAAGAACGGGACCGGATTATGGCAACAAAACTGACTGCCACGTGGCGTTATAACACCAGCGGCGTTGACTACAATCACTGTTACACCATAATTCGCACCGCCCTGTTGCAATGCTTTGCAGATCATCAAAGCGAATCTTTACAACACACCCTGTTTGCGATGGGTACCGCTGCACTTGAAGCATGCAGAGCCATCGAAAGCATTCATATGGTGATGCCCAACGTCCACAATTTCCCATTTGATCTTGGTCGCTTTGGCATTGAAAACAAGAATGAAATTTTCTTCCCAGCCGATGAGCCGCATGGGTACATTGAGGGCACAGTGACAAGATAGTGGGTTCGTTTGATTGTTTGTTGGTTGGTTAGTGGTCACAGGTAACCCAAGGTCCTAACCAACCAATGTAGCACTCGTGACTTAGCCGCCAAAGACAGCATAAACCGCCTAGCCCTCACTAACCAACTACCAAACCCAACAACCAGCAAACCACACCATGAAAATTCTAATTGCTCATCACGGAACTGAAGAATTTCGCGCCATCTTGGACGCGCGTTTTCCAGACGATGACATCTGTTATGTCGATGACCCTGAAACACTTGGGGCGGCCCTAGCAGCCCACCAGCCAGAAGCCGTATTTTCAGTCAAAGAAACTGGCTTTCCCGGCAAATATCACCCACAGATTGTGCAATGCCCAAGCGTACGCTGGTTACAGGTCGGTGGCTCTGGTTATGAGCACGTTGGCGAGTGGGACGCTGATCGTGTGACCGTCACCAACTGCGCTGGTGTGCTGGCCCGTTACCTTGCCGAAACCGTCACTGGTGCAATGATCGCGCTGAACAATGAGACATTTTTGTATCGTAAACAGCAAGCCACTCATACTTGGAAGGTCAACCCTTGGAAGCCATTGGTCGGCCAAACCATATTGATTGTCGGCCTAGGCGCAATTGGCGGCTGGGTTGCCCACAACGCCAAAGCCTTGGGAATGAATGTGATTGGCGTTCGCCGCAGTGATACGCCACACCCAAGCGTGGATCGACTGGTAACGCCAGATCAACTTACCGAGGTGATTGGCGAAGCTGATGTGATTTCGCTACACGTCCGACACACGCCAGAAACCGACAAGATGTTTGATGACGCAATGCTCCGGGCTTGTAAGCCTGATTCTATTTTCATCAACACTGCGCGCGGCAAAGTTGTGGATGAGGCTGCACTGATCCAAGTGCTGAACGAGGGGCATTTCAAAGCCGCTTATCTAGATGTGTTTGAGGTTGAGCCACTGCCTGAAGATAGTCCATTGTGGGACATCGAAAATGTCTACATTACGCCGCACAGCTCAGACCAAGTACAAAAGTGGCCGACAATTTTTGCGAATTTCTTTGGGGATAATTTGGAGCGGTATAAACGCGGCGGCGCGTTGGAGAATACTGTTTGAATCCACTAATATCACGAATGGGCACGAATATTTTTGATTAGTGGTATTCGTGTCATTCGTGGATTCGTCTTACATCTCCACAAACAACTCTCCATCTTCTTCAACAACCGCATACGTCCGCGCCTGCATGCGTTCATCTACAGTGCATTTGCCCGTCTTGATCTCAAACTCCCAGCCGTGCCAGCCGCAACGCACCAGTTCGTTGTCACGTCCGTAAATAAACTCGCGCTTGTCGGTGTGTAGTACAGTGCCTGTGACCGGACCTTCGCATAGTGGTCCGGCCATGTGGGGGCAGAAGTTGAGCAGCGCGAAATAGTCACCATCAATACAAAACACACCAACACTGCGATTTTTGATTGTGATGATGCGGCGTTCACCCGGCTGAATATTGGCGGGGCCTGCTGGATAGCGTTGTTTTTGTTTCATGAGGTTTGTTTGCGTGTTTGCTCAGTGGCAACTCAGATAGCAAAAAATGACCCTCAGAATATCTTATGAGACTATCTCTGGGTCACGCTCACATGCACACATATTATCTAAGCCTCTTTGTATCAAGATCGAGACTAGAGATGCACCAACTAAATCGGTATCGAATACTGACTTTCCAATAGCAAATGTAACAACTTCTAGAACAGCAGTTGCCAAACTCAAATTATCATTGAATTTAGAATTTTCTTTCTTTTCGCAATAATTCCATTCTTCGCAAATTTCCTTACAAAGCCGGGTGTAGTTTTCTTCAAAAAATGCTTTCCCAAGTTTCTTTAAGTCACTAGCGTCATCAAACAAATATTTTTTGCTTTTCGGATACTGAGATTCTTTTAGATCACTTTCATTCAATTTCTGAAAATAATCAAGATCATGTCCAATTACTGTAAACAATTCATCTTCAGACAATGCAAGATATTCATCAAACTCAATCATAATCAAATTTCAAACAGTTGTAGTTGACTTCCTTTATATTCCACTGGTCTATGAGTATGAGGCACTGGAGATTTAGGATTAGCCCAGCTTTCCGGATAATAAGGAGCAACCAATTTGCTGAGCGCAGAAGTAGATGAGTACTTAGGCAACCTTTCTATAATCCTCATTGTTCCACCAGCTTGCTCTATTTCTTCCCGCCGATCATCTTCATTGCTGTCTTCTTGTGAGATAGCCAGCTCATCAGGGCTCAAGTATGAATATAAATCTGTATAGAACTCCTTAAATTCAATGCTTGTTGAACCCTTAATGATGAAATGAAAATCCACCGGTTTTATTAGATCAAAAATAAGGGCACGTTCACAATTATTGAGAAATGGTCGATAAACTCCTTTCATAAAGGTTACACGATCTGAATCTTCAATTCCAGCGATTAAGATATCTGCTTCTTCCTTTGCTCTCGCTAGAAAATAAAGGTGCCCAGGAGTTAGCAAATCAAAACACCCAGTTACTAAACATACACGCTTATTTTTACGACGTTGTTCGGAAATGTATCGTTTAGCATCTCGTTTAGTATTAAGCC
>JAHDIM010000006.1:8829-9282 GCA_020630805.1 Anaerolineales bacterium | reverse complement strand
CTGATCATGTTTCTTACTGCTAAAGAAAATAGGGCATCTTCTGATGTGACTTTGAGTAAAACTAAACCGGTTCTGATGAGAAAAAACGGTATTCGATCTACTTGCAACATAAGCTTTTGATATAGATCTGGAGACCTCAGCAGATTCTTTTTCGATAACTTTCGTAACAGAATCTACACCATCAATTAGAAATGCTAATTCTAAGTTTTGACATTCATCAACTGATTCTAAGTTTATTCGCTTAGACTGGTTCTTAAGTTCTTGCAACCTATCTATCCAACGTATATCTAATAAAGAGAAGTCGACACACAAATCTATAGACTTGTGTGATGTATCTGGGTAGCAACCATTAGAATACCAAGGAGCAAGTGTTTGGCGAATAATTTCTTTGGATAGTAATGACCTGCGCCTTTTCTTTGGTTTCAAATTGGTTCTTAGATATTTTCGGCTCTC
>JAHDIM010000006.1:0-8819 GCA_020630805.1 Anaerolineales bacterium | reverse complement strand
GAGATATGGGTCACAATGTCTACACCCGAATCCTCACTAGAAGAGAGGAAATTAAGGATTTGCAAGCTAGCAAGCCCAAGTCGTTTTGCAAAACCATCTGCAAGCACCTCTCGCGTGAAATGATTTTGACCTCTTGCTAGATTTATAACATTTTCTAATCCAAAATCTTCATCAGCAGGCTCACAGTAGTCAAATATCCAATGTCCAATTTCATGGGCTACAGCAATTTGAATTGAAGTTGGCGATGCATATTTATCAACCAGAATCTGCCTTCGAACTGGTGATATCGCAGCCGAAACATGTTTATAGTCCGTAGAAAAATCTCCAAAGACCACGCTTAAACCTAACACCGTTTCTGCAATGTCTACTATTGGTATAGGCCAACTAACAGATATATCTTTGGAATTTTCATAATTACGAATTAATTGAGATACAACTGTCTCAATAGCATGAACTGCGCTACCTTTTGAATACATAACTTATTACCTATAACCACCAGGCTTGACAAAAGAATTAATCGCTTGAATGATGCTAGCTTCGAATTCCGGAACAGTTGTCTCATTAAGTATTTGTTGATTTGCAGCAGCTAAAAGACTTCTTAATTGTTGCCCAAATTCTGGCTCGTTATATCCCAAATCTTTATCATCTCTAAGCTTAAATTCATCCCAAGTCATTTCAGCCTCATTATGACGACCTTTTAGTTTTCTCCTCTCGTACCTCAATCTTTGATCGGCATCAATTGCAATGGCATAAAAATCACAATTCTTCTTAAAGAAATCAATTTCAGCAATATTTCGGAAACCATGAACAACTATTACCCGATTCCAATCTACTCGTCGACTATCGAGATCATGAAGACATTGTTTTGCAAAATAATCAGCTCCATATAAACGTCTACACTCATTCCCAACATCTTGAAGTGTCTTCCAGTCAGTGAAACCTAATGACCGAGCCGCAGTTTCTTGCCTAACAAATTCACCTAATGAATATATTTCAAATCCAAATTCTTCTTCAATGGCTCTCAATAAAGTCTTTCTGCCTGAACCACGGGTACTAACAACACCAATTACTAGTCTATTAGAGTTACCATGAAATCTGCTCAAATCGTGGTATTCAGGTCCGAACGAGCTTTCAGTTGGACCAATTGAGTATTTATATCGGCTCTCATCACTATCAACCTCTCCAATTAGCATGCCAAGCGTAAGCTGAGCAATCCTGGTACCAGGTTTTATCTTTAGAGGAACATGCCCTAGGTTTCTAATTCGCAGGGTAATTGCCCCCGAAAACCCAGGATGGATAATTGCTGGTTCAACGCTTAACCCTGTTCGAGCTATCGTAGATCTAGCATGGACTTCGCCAGATAGATCTTTCGGTACTCTAACGTACTCGAGTGTCGAAGCTAGAACACTCTGTTGAGGATGCACAACTAGTGGTTGATCTATGCCAACATGAACTGTATGAAACGCACTTTTTCTTTCAATACGGCTACGCCTATCCACAAAAGATAACTCTGAAATATCAGATAGCTTCGCAACTTTAAATTCCATCCCTAGCCTTAGATCAACTGATGTAGAACCTATTTGGCTTAAAGAAAGAAGTGGTGAGATGTACAACCTTTGGGACAACGGCTTGTTCAGATAATTAAGTATCTCGTTTCTAGTTAGGGTCGAGCCGGTTATCATACTAATTTCTAAACCTATGTTCGTCTTGAATATGTGCAATACTGCAAGCCTCCAAAGCTTTAGATATCAAATTATCTAAAAGAACATGATTTCCTTTTGTGATTCCTTGCATATTCCCATTGGAAAGCCACGAACGATTTTTAGAACCTTCTATGGCAAATAACCAGGCTGCACATAAGACGCTTTGCATCCGAGGCACAATTACCTTCTCTGGATGAGCTGCATGATTTTCTGGGTTACATAAGTTAATTACATCAAATGGAGGCAGCCTTTCTGAAAGGTAATGTACTAATTTTCCAGAAAGTTCAAGATCTTTTTCAGTCATCATCCAAGTATTGTGACTTATGGTTCTAAACGATTCTGTAATCTCAGGCAATAACTTTATAAGCTGTCGTCTCGCAAACTGAGCAATACCCGACAATTCATCTGTTAAGGAATTCTGAGCATCACTTGCCAACAAATCAAATTCTTTGAGGCTATCGATAATCAAGTCTCTTACATCTGAATTAGCGCCTGTTAAGAGATTTTCTCGATAGTTTGGAAACCAATCTTGAAAAAAGTCAACCATCAATTTCATACGAAAGTTACTAGGAGGATATTTTATTGACCGATTCCGTGAACTAATCAAATGTGACGGCATTGGTGTCTCAGTTGCCATTACAACTTGCTCAAATGCAAATATCCATGCAGGCCCAAACATTAACGTTGCAGAAAAATCTGAAATTATTTCCTTAAGCCAATTCCCAACAGCTCTTAGATAAAATTTCACTTCTGATTTTGCATCAGTTCCATCTATTCCCAAATCAGCTTTTATTGCTAGCCAGTCAATATTTGAGCCCAAATCATCGACGAAATTTTCAAAAACTCTCTCGCTAAGTTTATTGACTTCATCAACGAAATGTCCTAATTCGTGCCCGAGAATTACGCTATTTAACGTATTTAAGTTGTCAGTTATTGGATATGTAATATCAATTAAGTACGGTGTCGCCAAATATGCACTTAATGCAACTGAAGACTGGTCTGAAAATGAGTTATTAACACTAGTGACCAACTCTTCCAAAGTCCGCATTAAGTCCTCATAAGAATAATTGTTATCGTATGAAGGGTGAATAAGAACCTGTGTTCGTCGAAAAATCTCCTTTGATAATTTCTCAAATGATGAAACAACCGCCCAATTGTTTTTGTCCGATTTAGAGCCGTTAATTGCTTCCAAGAAACGAGAAGATACCTCAACTAAAATTTTGTCTTGTATTAGCAGCGCCTTAGTAACTTCAATTGCACTTGAATGAGAAAATACACTTAATGCTCCTGTAGCATCGACTTGGCCTTCAATGAAATTTACTACATTCAAGAGCACATCAATTAGTTGCAATGATGTTTTCGAAGGAAAAGAGTCCAATCGCAAATCAATCAATTCATTTCTTAGGCCCGCTATTCGTTTTAATATCTGAGCTTGAATTAATTTAGTATGCCGATCCACGTGCATAATCACCTAAATCTTGAGAGAAAGACTATCTTCAATCGACGTATGATCAGACAAATATAAAAATGTAGTGGAAAGCTCTTCAAACAAGTTGATCGCATCATATAACGCATCATCATCATAAGCTTGTTTATACACAACGTTTTGGATTGTTAATGCTGTATCAGAAATCAAAATGATCAAGTCTGAATCAGAAAGACGTTTTTTTTCATATGCCTTTACTAAATAACTAAACGCTTGAATCGCCTCCTCAGCACCATATTTACCCTTGTTTTTAGAGATGTTCTCTCGTAAGTTCTCACGTTTCTTCTCTATATCTACCAAGGGCAGCAATGACCCCGCGCTTAATGCTGATTGTAAAAAGTCAAGCCCATGCTTCAAACGATAACTATCGTCTTTTGAAAGAGGTGAACTTCCTAATTGCATAAGTTTATTCAAGACGCCAGCAGTTATTGATGTGATTGACGCGTATCGTAATAGCACCATACGATCATAAGGATAAAAATTTTCCATATTCAAGCCTCACTTAATTTTTAGTATCGCCCCTTTTCAATTAAGTCATCAATCATTCTCTCTATCGTATCTTGAGTCTCTATATCTGAAATTAAATCGGCCATTAGTCTCATTTTTTCGTTCAAGACGAGCTCTCGAGCAAAATATCTTGGCGCGTAGTCGGCTGCAAGCAAAAGTTCATCAGTCTCGACTTTATCTAGTTTCAAAAAACTTGCAATTGAATACACCAATTCTTTGCTAGGCTGCCGAAAATCTTTCTCCAAACGGTTTATGTAGCTGGGATCAATATTAACTGCTTTTGCAAGGCCATTTTGAGAAATACCAATCGCAGTTCGATATTTTTTTAAGGTTTTTCCAAAAGTTTCCATAGTCAAAACAATGACATATTGTCACAACTACGATACACAAGCTGTGACAATATGTCAACACCTAATCAAATAGAGCATATTCTCCATTCAATACTTTATATGAGTGAACAATCTGGATCTGCACACCAGCGGACAATTTCGGTAAACTATCTAAACTAAAAAATCTAGCATTTGATACTTCACTATAATTTGGGATTGGCTCTATCGAAGTTGTTCTACCACAAAATACAAGAAGATATATGGGTGTTGCATCTCTATGCGATTCTGAAAGTTGATACTTTCTGACATCAAAAACACCTACAAATCGATGTTGGAGTGCATTTACACCTGTCTCTTGGCTTAATTCTCGAACAGCATTACCAATTGCATTAGTATCTACGTCTGCCCATCCACCTGGTAAAGCCCAAACATTTAAATCTTTACGCTTTACAAGCAAGACACGATCCAAATCATCATAAACTGCATATGCAGTAGCTATTTTCGGGGTGACATAAGTATCATCAAAAGAAAGTTGTTCATCTAGCTCAAATACCGTTTCTGAATCAATTGATACAACTTGAGATAAGCATTCATTTACTAATTTGTAGATATATGAATATCTTTCAAGTTCGTAAAGCAATTTATGTGGATCTTGTGACGCTCCATAATTCATTGCAGTTTTTGCAATACTACGAATGCTAATCAAATGATCGATTACTTCTATCTTTTTTTCTGAAGCGTTTTTGTCGTGTGATAAACCTGAGATTTGATGATGCTTGTAACACCTAGCTGTATATTTATCTACTCCACCTACATCTAGAACAGGTTCATGGATATTTGGAATACGATCACCCGAAATTCTTTGAGTAAAATGTGCTGGCCCATTGCAAATAGAACATCGAGCTTGCAGTTTTACGATTACGTCAGCCCTAGCAGACAATAAATGTACTGAGCCAAATGGTAATTTGCGAAAATCTAAGCTCAAGCCACCTACAATAACTGAAATATCTTGTTTCTGTATTTGATCAACTAAATATTCAATTACTGCATGGGACAAGAACTGCACCTCATCGATAATTAAGTACTCAATATCTTTATGGAGATATTGCTGAATATCCTCAATATTAACAACAGTTTTAGCAGGAAAAGTAACACCTCCGTGTGTTTGAAGACAAATATCCTCTTTAGAGACTAAAGTCGGATTTGCGGTAAATACTTCATACTTTTCACGCGAATATTTTGCAATCTCATTAATAATCTGGATCAATAAAGTTGTCTTGCCGCTGAACATACATCCTGTAATTAACGTTAAATTATTAGGCTTAAGTATTTTTTGATCGTCTATTTGCATAAAAGCTGTTTTTTTATAAATTGCGAATTGAAAGAGTAATGAACCTATTATCCAGAACAAAATAGTATCTTGCGCCAACTATATTACGTAAATATCTATTCAACAACTAACTTAATTAAAAAAGCACATTGCAACTGCAATGCACTTTTTTTCTTCGAATAGTCTATGAAGGCAATTAATTTATGGCAATGCGACTACCTCAACTAAGCGCGAAGCTTGGTATTTTCTGGATCAAATGCAGGGCCATCCAGCACAACAGCTTTGCGCTTGTCGTTCAGAATTTCGATTTCAAATTCTGTACCGGGTGCGGTGTGCTCGGTGTTCATATAGACAAAGGCCAAGCTCTTTTCAACGCTGTAGCCATAGCCGCCAGACGTTGCTAAGCCGACCACTTCGCCGTTGACGAAGCAAGGCTCACCACCAACAACATCAGCGATGTCTGCGTCCACTTCGACGTAGGCCATCTTGATACGCGGTCCAGCTTCCAAGACCTTTTCAACCGCAGCTTTCCCAACAAAGTCTTTGTCCATTTTGACAAAGCGCATCATGTCGGCTTCAACTGGCGTAATTTCATTGGTCATTTCAGCGCCCAAGCCAGCATAGGCTTTTTCCATACGGAGGCTATTCATGGCATAGACCCCAAAGTCCGCAATGCCGTGAGCTTGTCCGGCTTCCCAAATGGCATTGTAAAGCGCCACAACGTGATCATAGCCAACGTGCAATTCCCAACCGAGTTCACCAACGTAGTTGACCCGCAAGGCCCGAACAGGCGCACCTGCCATGGTGATTTCTTTCCCACGCAGCCAGCGGAACTTCTTGTTGCTCATGTCTTCATCAGTGATGGCTTGTAGCACGTCACGTGACTTTGGACCCGCGACCACCAACGTGGTGTAGTCCTCAGTAACATCAGTGATCGTCACGTCTTCACCATCTTGCTTGGCAAAGGTCATCAGATCCATGTCTTTTATTTGTGACGTCGCACCAGACAGCAAGTAGAAGCGATCATCTGCAAAGCGGGTGATGGTGAATTCACTTTCATAGCGCCCTGCTTCGTTCAAGGCATGGGTCAGTGTGATACCACCTTTGCGCGTTGACACATTGTTCGCATTGATGCGATTCAAGAATGCTTCAGCATCCGCGCCAGTCACGTCATACTTAGAGAAACTTGGGAGTTCCATCACGCCAACGCGTTCGCGCACGGCTTTTGCTTCTGCACCAACGATGTCAAAAATATTGTTGCGGCGGAAGCCATATTCTTCAACCGTGCCATCGAGTGAGAACCATTTAGGTCGTTCCCAACCAAAGCCTTCAGTTGTTTCAGCACCTTTGGCTTTTAGCACGTCATACATTGGGGTGAGGCGTGCTGGGCGACCATCCATGCGTTCTTGCCCCGGTAGCAGCAAGTCATACATATCCCAATATTCACGATGCGCTTTGGCGTCCGTATAGTCTTTGTCAGCAAAATCCCCATAGCGACGTGGATCGAGGCCATGCATGTTAATTTCAGCTGCACCTTCAATCATCCATTGGGCCAAGTATTTCCCACAGCCAGCACCTTGCGCAATCCCAATTGAGGATCCCGTACATTGCCAGAAGTTCTTCACTCCGGGCGCAGGACCAACAAGTGGCAGGCTGTCCGGCGTATGCGAAATTGCGCCATTGATGACGCGCAAAATACCAGCATCGCCAAAGATCGGCATGCGTTCAACAACGCGTTCAAACCATGGGAACACGCGGTCTAAGTCTTCTGGGAACAGTTCATTTTCAGAATCCCAGTCTTGCCCAACACCTGGCCACGCTTCAACCGTGTCAGCGCGTTCGTACAGACCAATCAGACCAGAATTTTGTTCTTGACGGTAGTAGGCACTTGGATATGGATCGCGCATGACTGGAATTTCAACGTCGCGAGCCGCGAATTCTTCCAGTTCTGTTGTCACAATATATTGATGCAGCATGTTGGTAAATGGCGTTCTAACGCCCAACCATTGGCTCACCCGATCCGCATAACAACCAGCCGCATTGACCAGATGTTCACAGGTGACATCACCTTTTTCTGTACGGACTAAAAATTCGCCATTGGCTTGAAGTTCAACCCCTAACACACGGTTGCGCTTGATAATTTCGCCGCCCATGTTGCGGGCTGCAATCGCCATCGCGTTACAGCAGCTAGCTGGGTCCACATGACCATCATCTAACGTCCAAGCACCCGCTAAAACGCCATCCAAGGTGACAAATGGATTGAGCTTCTTGATTTCATCTGGCCCAATAATTTCCATGCGGAAGCCGATGTTGGCTGCGGTCCCCTGCACCAGTTTGAAGTAGTCAAGCTCTTCTTTGGTGAGTGCGAAACGAATCCCACCGCTGCCGTGCCAGCCGGTCGCTTGACCGGTCATTTCTTCCAATTTTGGATACAGGGTGTTCCCAATGTGATGGATCATTCCCATGTTGTAATCGGCGTTGAAGCTTGGGCACTGACCAGCAGCGTGCCAAGTTGATCCAGAGGTCAGTTCGCCTTTTTCAATCAGGAGTGAGTCTTCACCCCAACCCATTTCTGCGAGGTGGTACAACAGGCCAACACCCATCATCCCGCCGCCAATAATGACGACTCTTGCATGACTTCTCATAATTTTGGTTTCCTAATTAGATAGTTAGCTAGTGAACGCTAGCTAAAAATTTTTATACTCATCATTTTTCTTAACACGGATGGGAAGGAACACGGATTTTTATTATGTTTCCCATCCGTGTTCCTTCCGTATCCGTGTTAAGAATCTCTATGCTTTAATTCTTGCTGACTTCGGATCGTAGAGCGGGCGCAAGCTCACCTTAGCTGGCACACGCACTCCCGCGACTTCGATTTCGTAGTTGCCTTCCTTGACATACTTCGCTGTGACCTTGCCGCCGTCTGGACGGGAGACGTAGCCCATGCCAATAGCACCGTTGAAAGTGTAAGAGAAGAACCCAGAAGACACATAGCCGACCATTTCACCATCGCGCCAGATTGGCTCGTTGTGATACAGCATGTAGTTTTCATCTTCCAAGAGGAATTGCGCCATTTTTTTGGTGACGCCGTTTTCCTTTTGCGCTAACAAGGCTTCTTTTCCGTTGAAGGCGTCTTTCTTGAAGTCAACCGCAAAGCTCAAGCCAGCTTCCACTGGTGTTTCTTCATCGGTAATATCATCGCCCCAGTGGCGGTAACCTTTTTCAATACGAAGTGAACCCATGGCGTGGTAACCACAGTTCGTCACGCCAAGATCAGCACCGGCTTCCATGATGGCATCATAGAGATGTTGCCCAAATTCAGTCGGTGCATTGATTTCCCAACCTAGCTCACCAACATAGGTCATGCGCGTTGCGCGAACGCGACAGAAGCCCATGTCAATTTCTTGTGAGGTCCCGAATGGGAAAGCTTCATTGCTCAAGTCAGCATCAGTGATCTTTGACAA
>JAHDIM010000121.1 GCA_020630805.1 Anaerolineales bacterium | reverse complement strand
CCCAGCGAACGCATGATGCTCCCCAGCATGTCGTTATCAATCACATAGCTTTCGAAGGAGACGGCCATCAGTCCGGCCTGCATGCCGCAGGCTTGCGTGATCATATTGCAGCCAGCCTGCGCAGCTAAGGTGACCGTCAGCGCTTTTTCATAGCCGCTTTGGGCATCAGGGATTTTGCTGTCGGTTGCCCCAGCAATACAAGTATTTGGCAAATTGTAATACTGCGCCACTTGCGTGGTCGCGGCCATCGCCAGCGCTTGTTCGCCGCTGCCGCCGGACATTGCCCCAGTGCGCAGGTCAGTGATCATTGGCCGTGCGCCAAGAATCGCGTTTGCTTCCGGATTGATGAGCCATGCAAAGATCATCCCCGCGAGCGACTCGGCCACATTCTGCACCACCGAGCCAACCAAGGTCACTGGCCCAGATGCGCCCAATTGCCCAAACGTATTGCAGTGTACGGGAATGCCCAGCTTGACGGCTTCTGCCATCACCTCACATGACTCTTTATGTAACCGGAGTGGCGGCACCGAGTGATTGATGTTCAGCGACAGAAACGGCTTTTCCACAAATGCCGCTTGTGAGCCTGCAATGGTGAAGCACATCTCGGCTATCTGTTTTACAAACTCTGGCTGACTAATGCTGGTGCAAACGTGCTTACGCGTACCTTTGAGGCTGGCATAGGCGGTGTTGATGTCCAAACTGCGTGCATCCGGCATATCCCTTGCCACGAGCGAGCGGCTAAAGAAATGCAAATGATCGAGCTTGTCGACCAGCCGGGCAGCATCGTAGAGATCTTTGAGGGTAGAGTCGCGGTATTTACCCGTGTCAAGGTCAACTACTTGCGGCGCTGCGCCACCGGAGCCTACGTAGACTTTTTTACCCGAGAGATGGAGTTCGACACCGGGTATTTGGCCGTGAAGCGTGAAATCGCGTTGGGCCTGTTGGAGAAATCGATCAAACGTGGCTTCGGAAAAACACAGTCTTCCAGCCTCAGTGAGGGTGCCGCCGTTAGCAAGCACAGTCTCGATGACAATGGGCGGTGCTTCGGCGAAACCAATATCGGTCAGAACTTCCCGAATGGCACTATCGATTTGTTCAAGTTGCAGGTGCGAGAGCGGGGCATAGTGGCCGCCTTGCACCCCGTGATGTGTGGTGGGCAGTTTGGCCGTCGCTGACTGAGATTGAGTACGCGCACGGCGCGCAGAGCGTTTTCGGGTCATGCTTATCCATCTAACACAATTGGTAGGAAGACGACGCTAGCAGGCTCAGTTGTGCCCGTCACGCTTCCGGAAAGATTGATCTTATACACAAAATCATCTGGATCATCTGAGTTCAAATTCAGCGTTGCTGCGTGAAATCCCACAGGTAATGTGCTGGCTTGGAATGTAATTGTAAGCGGTATTGCATTGCCTGAATCTACCGTGGCGCTCGGGGCAGGCGCAGAGACGCTGAATGCGTTGTTTGGATCATTCAGTGTGTAGCTGTTGACATCGAAGGTTAGGGGGATGTCGCCAATGTTTTCAATGACAAACGCATGCGTCACATTTGGGTTGGCGAGTAAATGGTCGCCAAAGTGCGTCCCGTTTTGCTGGCTCTGGGCAGCGTCGTGCGCTACAGTCTGGGCGTTGTAAGTGACCGTCAAATTAGGTTGAACTTCCAAAGCACCTAAATCGCAATTCAGGTTATGGGGCCGGGGCAGCAATCGTTGGTCTTTCCCTAATGCGCCACAAGAATCGGCTACATCTAAGAGAACTGCTGTCAGCGGTAGATGTGAGCGCGTTCGGCCCTTGTTGTGTGCAAGTGTCCCGACGCTAATGTTGCCAGTGACTAAATGCACCGCCGATGCTGGCACAGTACAGCCTGTTGTGTTGGAAATCCAGTTGTATTCAAGGATGTCAATTGTGCCGACACAGTCAACGCTGGGGGTATGGGCATTACCATTGGCGATGATAGAGCGCGTGATTGAAACAGATGCAGCCCCGGCATTGTAGAAATTGCCGGCATCAAAATCGGTTGTGTTTTTGTAAAACGTAACGTGGTCAAATTCCACAATCCCAGCCCCAGCAGCGAGCGCTACGCCACCGCCACGGCCTCGCCCTGTGCCTAAATCATCTGCGTCGTTGTCGCTGATGGTGGTGTTTGTCATTATGAAACGTCCGGTCGAAGCAAAATAAATCGCGCCGCCAGCACCGTCTTCTGTAGAGTTCTTATAAAACAAACTGTCGAAGACCGTCAGGTTGGCGCTGTCGGTTACGGCAATGGCACCGCCATTGACATTCGGACCATTGGCATCGTGTTCAATGATTTCGGACTCATCAATGACTAGGGTTGCAGCGCCAGCAACGGTGATGGCGCCACCGTCAGATAAGGTTTGCCCAAACTGCGTGACAATGTTGCGAAATTGGACAACAGTGAAAGCGCTACCGCTTATTTCGAACAGGCGAATCGCACCGCGTCCATCAATCACAGAGCCGAGCGTATTCTCCGAGGTAACCGCGCCTTCAATCGTGAGCGGTTTATCTATTGCAATAGGGGTTGCGGGATAAAAGGTTTGGTTGCAAAGCTGAATCGTGTCTCCACTATTGGCCGCCGTGACTGCTGCTGCAACAGAGGTATACATTGCGCCGTTTTGGCAAACTGTCAGTGTAGCTGCTGCCTGAACAGCTGTGCCTCCGCGAACTGAGACAATCAACAGTAGAAGGATGCCACTTAGGAGGGCTTTGCGGTGCGTGTGAATTGACACATAAGACAACATAGCTGAACTATGACTATGTTACCCCATTCGCTGCCAATTACAGCAGTGTTTGAAACTCGGGTTCTCTGAAACTTTGCAAAATAACCTCAACGTCGGGACCCGGTGAACGATCCCGTTCTAGTGGCGCGACTCGGTCTGCAAAGTAACGTCGAATGACCTCCGTTTGCTTCCCGGCTTTGACCCCACGTTGATTGAGTGCCGTAAGCGCACCAAGCAATTCATAAGCCAAGATCATTTCTGTTAGACGGATCATCTCTGGCAAGCGTGCCATGGTTGAGATCGCTAAGGACATGTAGTCTTCTTGGCCGACTGAGGTTTCGTCTGTATAAAGCGAAACTGGATTCGCCAACTGCTTCAAGCGTGACGCAATTCCAACGGCGGCTTTGTGCGCTACAACTAAGCCTGCGTCTAGCCCAGGGCGGGGGGCCAACTGAGGCGTCAACCCGGTGTTGATTGGCATGAGCAACCGATGCAAACGCCGGACGCTCAACGCCCCGACATGCGCCAGTGCTATCGCAATTTGCTCTGCTTGATTGACCAAATGCTGATTATGGAACACGCCCACTGACAGAAATCGGTCTTCGGCGGCATCCATCCATGGATTGTCACTAAAGCAGTGGATGGCATTTTCAATCTGTTGTTGCCAGACGGCAAGTGAGTCCCAAAGCGCACCATGCACCTGTGGAATAATCCGATAAGACACGGCTGACTGGAGCTTAACTGGTGTGATCTCACTGTCTTCTAAATACGGTAACATCTGGGCAATGACGATGGCAGTGCCACTGTCTTGAACAACTGTTAGTAACGCTGGATCAAGCGAGTCTTGCGGTGCGGCCACCCCTTCAGACGCGACTGCTGCGACTGTGGTTGCCAAATCTAGTGCCTGCTTGACTTGGCGATGCATGTCAATTGCATAGGCCGGGGCGGCTGCAATGCCGTTCAGTAACGCTAGCCCCTCTTTCTTTCCTAATTGGATTGGCGCAACGCCACGTGTGGCTAGGGCAGCTGCGGCGGCAAGGCGCTCACCAGCATCAGATAGAACAAAGCCTTCGCCAATGAATGTTTGGAACGTATGGGTATGTGCAGTCGCATCGGCTGCCATGCCGTGTCCTAGGCTCGGCACCCAGGGTGTGAAATCATCGTTCAAGCGGTCGACTAGAAACTGACAAAGTTCTACTGAGACGCCGTCTGCGCCTGTTAAGAAATTGAAGAGTTTGCAGAGCATGAGAGCACGAACTACTGGCTTTGAAAGTGGTTCACCGATTGCTGCTGCGCGTGCTCGCAGAATGTTGTGTGGTAAATCGCGTCTTTCTGCTTCAGTGAGTTTGACCGTGACTAGGTCGCCTAACCCCGTCGTGACACCGTAGCAGGGAATACCAGCATCAATTAGGTCTTGAAAGCGCTGCCGACCGGCTTCAACTTGGGCGAGCAACTCAGGGGCAATGGCCAAACGTGCATTGTCGTAAGCAACGGCTTGAACGGTTTCCCAGTTGATGGATTGGGGAGAAGTTAGGGTAATCATGCGAATTCGTAACTCGTAATGCGTAAGGTTGTTGGGTAATTATTGGCTTGGGTTATTGCAATATGCATGATGTTGAAGTCATTACGAATTACACCTTACACCTTAGCGAAATGTCAATTTCTGCCCAATCCCCATCTTCTTCGCCTTCTCTAACATTCCATATCCCAATGCAATATCAGACGTCGAAAGGCCACGGTGCCACAGAATAATCGTTTCATCATCACTTTCACGACCGGGGATGTTACCCGCGCAGATTTGACCGAGCTCCCCGTGAATGGTGTCTTGGGTGACTTGACCACGATCGACATGGCGGCGGAAGCAGCCGAACGGCCCGACGAGACATTGGCTCCATTCATCGACGACGAATTTGCTGGCAATGTCAGGTAAGTTATCTTCGACTGTACTGTGCGTGCCGTATGGGATCACTAGTGACCCCGGCTTGATCCATTCGGTTTTGAAAAGAGGCGTTGGTTCATTCAAGCGAGAGGCTTCAACCATGATGTCAGCGCCCTTGAGGCAGTCTTCCCAGTTATCTGTCACGACAATTGGCTTACCAAGGTCTTTCTCAAGCTTGGCTGCAAACGCTTCGCGGCTTTCAGGCCGACGTGAGTGCACGCGGATTTCTTCAAAATCAAAGAGATGGTCTAGCAGAACCACATTCCAGTATGCCGTACCGCGCGCGCCAATATGCCCCAGAATTTTTGGATTGCGTGGTGCCAAGTGCTTTGCACCAATTGCGGTAATGGCACCAGTGCGGACGTCTGTAATTAGGCTCGCGTCGATGAATGCAATCGGTGCTCCCGTTTGCGCATCCATCAGAATGAGAGTTGCGAGTTCAGACGGTAATCCTTTTTTGTAATTGTCAACATAATCCCCCACGACTTTGACCCCGGCTAGACCGTAAGGTGCGATGTAACCGCGCAACACGTTGAAATGCCCGTTGATGTTTTCGCGATCAGGGATCAGATGTGCACGGGGTCCAATGACAGTTTGACCGTTACCTTGGGCAACCAAGCTGCCTTCGATGGCGCTGATGATTTCAGCTTCTGTCATATTTAGCGCTTTGACATCAGCGGCGTTGAGGTAGGTAATTTCGATTTGTGACATGAGGAGTAAGGAATTCGTAAAGTGTAATGCGTAAGTGTGGCTGAAATTAGCCGCGGACGAGCACGGATGAACGCGGATTTTTGTGGGTATCCGGAACCATTGATGAATTTTATAGCATTCGCGTAATTCGTCTAATTCGCGAAATTCGCGCTTGCCCTGAGCTCGGTCGAATGGGTCCCCAAATGGCTACACTTGCCCAAGACCACTAGCCCCTGCAACGACTCCACGCTCGACTACTTCAAAGTCATCTCCAACAAAAATTTCAGCAGGCGTGACCACGTTAGCGTAAATACCAAACGCAATCCCGCTGAGCATGCCGCCCGAAAACTTTCGATACTTAGACAGCGTTCGCAATGGCTCTTTGCCGCGTTCGCCAGTGGCCTGATCCTGCGTGGTCATGATGCAGCGTTCACAAGTCATTGTCCCTTCAAATTCAGCCGCACCAATTTTGAAGTGCAACCATTGGTCTTCTGCAAATGGCAAATCGCCGTCAATGACTAGATTAGGTCGAAACCGATCCATTGGAACGGGCGCATCCAGCTTAGCATTTAGGTCCGCAAGAGATGCACTGTTGGTGACAAGCACATGGCCCATATAAGGAAAGCGTTGCTGGGAACTATTAAAGCGTCCAGCTTGATAGTGCGGAGGCGGCTTGCGGTCAAAATGGCCGTTGCTTGTTGCTAATCGCACTGGCTGGTCTAAGACGTCTGACAGCCAACGGGCCGCTGCATCTCCCTGATCAATCAGATCAACACGGTCGAAGTAAAACTGGCCGCTAATGGCTTGGCCTTGGGTCTGAATGGGCTGCGTGTGTGATTCATGTCCATCTGCCGCAAATATGATGACATCGTCGACAAGCGTTGCCTGAATTTTTGTCAACGCTTGGTTGTCAGACTGGGTGACAACGCCGCCGCGCGGATTGACAACAACCAAACGGCGATCTTGTGGAATACCTTGAGCATCAAGCTGAACAGACTGCAACGCTGCTGCACGCGCAGACTTCAACGGATATGCATAGATGGCAGCAAGTGTGGGCATGCCGTATTCTATAATCTTTCCATGTCCAAAGATACCCTCACTGTCGGCCTCGCGCAGATCGCGCCAGTCTGGCTTAACCGCGCAAAAACGCTCGAAAAACTATACGCCTACACGGCTGACGCGACCGCACAAGGCTGCGACCTTGTTGTGTTTGGCGAAGCCATATTGCCTGGCTATCCGTTTTGGATAGAGCGCACGAATGGGGCGCAGTTCAATTCCCCTGTTCAGAAAGATATTCATGCCCATTATTTGGATCAAGCCATTCAAATTGAAGCAGGGCATCTGGATGAGTTGTGTGCGCTCGCCCGCCAGTCGCGTATCGCGATTTATTTGGGGATTTATGAACGCCCGCAAGATCGTGGTGGACACAGTGGCTATGCTTCGTTGGTCTACATTGATAAACAGGGCGAGATCCAGTCTGTGCACCGGAAGCTGATGCCGACCTATGAAGAACGACTGACGTGGTCGCCAGGTGATGGCAACGGTCTTCGGACGCATTCACTTGGCGCATTTACTGTCGGTGGTCTTAACTGCTGGGAAAATTGGATGCCGTTACCGCGTGCTGCGCTGTACGCCCAAGGTGAGGACTTGCATGTTTCTGTCTGGCCCGGTGGTCGGCGTAATACAGAGGACATTGCGCAGTTTATGGCAAAAGAAGGGCGCTCTTATGTGATTGCTGTGTCTGGCCTTATGCGTAAGTCAGATTTTCCAGCGGAGACGCCGCACTTGGACAAGATCCTTGAAAATTGTGAAGACCTTCTTGCTAACGGTGGCTCTTGCTTGACTGCGCCAGACGGTAGCTTTGTCATTGAGCCACAAGTGGGAGAAGAAGGCCTTTTCACTGCCACTATTGACCATCAAAAAGTGCGTGCTGAACGCCAAAACTTTGATCCTGTTGGACATTATTCACGACCAGATGTGACGCAGTTGGTGGTGAATCGGGAGCGGCAATCGACTATCAAATTAGTGGATTAGTTTTTTGGTGGGTAAGTTGGTTAGTGGGGAGTCCTCAAGACTGCGAACGTACCAACTAGCCAACCAACAAATCATCCAACCTATAAACTAGATCCCATGGATACAACTACTCTTATCATCGGCGCGGCGATCATGCTCTTCGCAGGCATTGTGCGCGGCTTTTCGGGTTTTGGCTTTTCAGCAATTACGATTGGCTTGCTTTCGTTTTTCTACCAGACGAAAGAGGTTCGCCCGGTTATTTTGATGCTTGAGGTCCTCGCCAGCGTGTGGATGTTGCGCGATGTTTGGAAAGATGTCGATTGGCGTTGGGTAATGTGGACCTTTCTGGGTTTAATGATCGGTGCGCCGATTGGGGTTTGGGCGCTGGCCTACTTGCCAGATGCAACCGTTCAGGTCATTCTGTATTCCGCGATCTTTATTCTGGCAGTGACGCTTTTGCTTCAACAAGCTGGCATTGTTCCAAAATTCACCGCGCCGGACTGGGTGGTTGGCATTCCCGCAGGGATTGCGAATGGGCTTGCGGGTCTAGCGGGTATGGTGCTGTCGCTCTTTCTACTTTCCTCTGGCCGCACCGCCGCCATCATGCGTGCCTCGATGGTGATCATCTTCTTCCTGTCAGATATCTACTCAATTATCTTCGATGCGGGCTTTGGCCTGATTGGACAAATGCAATTGCAGATGATGGCCTATTTCATCGTGCCAATGTTGATTGGCATTAGCGCTGGCATTTGGATCTTTCGCCGCACGGGCGAACGCAATTACCGCACATTTGCGATTGGCTTGGTGCTGGTTATTGCGGTGACGGGGATGTTGCGGTTGGTGTTGTGAAATGAAAAATGATACACGGATGGGAAGGAACACGGATATTTGCTAACGTTCATCCGTGTTATCTTCCGTATCCGTGTAGAAATATAAGAGGCGTGGCTCCTTAGAACAAATCCATCTTCCCTGTCTTCCGAATCTGCGCCAGCCGCCAGTCAAACAAGACATACCCCAGCGCCGCGTAAATAACGCCTAACATAAATTCCCAACCAATCAAACCGCTCACTGAGCCTAAGCTGGCCCCATCAATCACTTGCCGGACAGCGATGAGACCATTGGTCATTGGCAACACTTGGGCAATGGCTTGCAGAAATTCAGGCAGCGCATCTAGCGGAAAGTTCACGCCACAGATAATCATCATTACATAGGACGCAGCGTTTGAGACCAGCGTCCCAATCCGATACGGTAGCGCAATTGCGCCCATAAACAGACCGGCGGCCATCATTGTGAAGGCAATCATCAACACAATCGGCAATGCATAGAGTAGGGTCACAACGCTGAGTTGAACGTCAAAAATTAGCAGGGTAGCTAAGAAAGCAATAAAGACCCCAGACAGCGCCATTGTGATGTTGGCAATCCCGCGGCCAGTCAATGCCAAGGCGCGGTTACCGGGTACGGCAATCATATGCGTTAGCGTCCCCAACCACTTTTCACTTTCGACAATTGACGTGAGTCCGGTTAGTCCCATATTAGCGATGAGTTGAACAGCGTTCCCAATCAGCGCAAAGCGTAGTAATTCTGGACCACCAGCGAAACCTGCCATCAAGACAAAGAAAATCGCTTGAAAAATAAAGCGTGGCACCATCGTGAACATGAAGACGTTCAGCGAGTATTCGGCTGTCAACTCTGAAAACGAGTTGCGGGCGGCAACGCGGAAGATGTTGAAGTTCGTTTGGAGTGTGTTCATTATAGGTAGCCTGAGCTTGTCGAAGGCGGGCTTTGGTTCTATGCCGGACTTCGACAGGCTCAGCCCTCGTTGAAAAGCCTAAGAATTGCAAGGTTATTAGACTTTGTCTAATCCTCCCATGCGCCGCACTAAGCCTTCAATTCGCAAAAACAGAAAATGCGCGACAGCCAGATACCCAATCGCGAGGGCAAACATCCAAAGTAGGTTGCCAGCGACGTTCTGACTCAAGGGCGCAACGCCTGAGTTGACCGTTTGCGCCAAGGTGTCATTGGCCCAAGTTGTGACGAGCCCGAATGAAAACGGACGCGTCCACAAGGGCAATGTTGTAATTGGAAAAGTCAGCCCCGACAAAATAAAGATGGGATAGTTCAGGACTTGCGCCATTCCACCGGCTGCGCGGGTCAGCATGAACAACGTGCCAATGAGCAGACCCAGACAGGTCATAGCAAAAATCGCTAAGGCCAAGCTTGCGATAAATAGCCCCGGTCTGGCAATGTCGATGGTGACCTGAAACACTAGCACGCCAGTTAAGAACGTCACCACAATCGACAGGCCAGATGCTAAAGCGTTGGTCAAGCTTTTGCCAAACAAGACGAGTTCAATTGAAGATGGCGATGCCAGAATCAATTCCAATGTGTTGCTGCGGCGTTCACTGTCTACAATGAAGCCACTGCTCCACAAGTTGGCATTCCAAACGCCAATCATCCCCGCGCCGATGATGCCGTAGACCGAAAGGTCTTGCTGTCCTGCAAAGCGATATAAGCCAACGGTCAGCAAGGTAAATAGAACCGGTTGGATGAACAGCACAAACTGAAATGAATTGTGCGTCAGCCGATCCCGCGTTTGCATTTTGAAGGCCCCAGCAATGATCCGAAAGGTGTTTTGGATCATAAGTCGCTCTCCATCATTTTGATGTAGGCGTCTTCCAACGTTGGCTGCCGATTGGTAACTTTCTTCACCCGAATGTCGCCCAGACACGCTAAGAAGTCTTGGACATGGGATGCACCATCGCGGGCTTGGATTTCTAGCAGTTGGGTTTGATCTCGCGTTTTGATGTTGACCGTTGAAACCGCATCATGCGCTCGCAGCGCTGTGATCATGTCCTGTGAAGCGCCATAACATTCCACTTCCACGACCTCTAAATCCGCCACGATGTCTTTCATCGCTTTGGGCGTGGCAATTTGCAGGATTTTGCCCTTTTTCAAGACAGCGACCCGGTCACATAGTTCATCCATTTCAAACATGTAGTGCGAGGTCAGAAAGATGGTCTTTCCAGCAGCTTGTAATTCACGGATAACAATGCGTAGGTCACGGGCTGCCACTGGGTCTAACCCAATGGTGGGTTCATCCAAAAACAAAATGTCAGGATCATGGATCAAGCCCCGCGCGATGTGTAGACGCTGCTTCATCCCGCGTGAATAGCCTTCGACGCGTTCGCCTTCGCGGCCAGCCAGCCCGACGCGTTCTAGCAATTGCGGAATGCGTTCTTTTGCTATGGCTGGTGGTACTTTGTACAGGCTAGCGAAGTATTCCATGTTTTCCTGACCGGAAAGCCGCCAATATAGACCGCGTTCGCCGCCAAAAATAATCCCGATGCGGGGGCGCAGTTTGGCGAAGTCTTTGGCAACATCGAGGCCAAGCACTTCGGCGCGACCAGACGTTGGCAGCAAAATGGTAGTTAGGATTTTGGTGAGGGTTGTTTTGCCAGCGCCATTCGGACCAAGTAGCCCAAACAATTCGCCATGAGGCACGCGCAGTGACACATCGTCTAGAGCGGTGATGGTTTTGTGCGTGCGTTTGAAAACGCCTTTTGAACTGGTGTAGGTGCGGCCAATGTTCTCGACCACAATTGCAGGTTGCGTGGACACGATCAATCTACCTCCCGTGTTGATCAGTGGCTTGATCTTAGCAGACAGGCTAAAACAAAGGTTTATGTAATTTCGCTAACGTTTGCCAACAATGTAATGGGCGTAGAGAAATAATTAATGGCTAAACGGGTAAC
>JAHDIM010000120.1 GCA_020630805.1 Anaerolineales bacterium | reverse complement strand
GCAACGCCGACGAAGCTGATGTGCTCTCATTGGCAGAAGTCGAAGTGTTTGCCTGCGCCAGCAACTAAATTCACATTTCGCCGCAGCAACGTTGCGTTACGACGTTGCTGCGGCGTTCTTTTTCTCTCCCGTATTGGTATTTCAACATGAAAAAGTTTTCCAGCCTCCGCCGATTTTTATTTCTGTTCGTCTTCTTGATCTTCGCTGGGGTCAGCGTGAACGCTTCGCAAGTTGTGCAGGCCGCTGCGCCGCAGCAAGTCACGCAGCCGATTTTGGCGTGCGAGACCGTTGAAAACGTAAGCCCCGCTGGAACGGCAACCCAATCTTCTGGCTTTCAAGGCAATCGCTTCCCAGCCACACTGGCGATTGATGGCAATCTTGGCAATTTCACCCATACTGCCGCTGGGCAGTCCAATGCACAATGGCAGCTTGACTTCACCGAGGCATATCTGCTGGACGAGATTGTGCTGCATAACCGCGACAACTGCTGTCAATCGCGCCTGCGGGACATTACAGTGCGCGTGCTAAATGCTGCTGGCGAGGCTGTTTACACCTCTCCGTTGCTCAACACCGAAAATACGCTGAACAGCCCGGAGCAATTGCGCGTGACCCTCCCCAACAACATTGTTGGCAATACTGTCATTGTCCAGCGCACACCAGACGCGGATTTATCTGGCCAAAGCAGTGCGGGTAAACCTAGCGACGCCGATGTGCTGTCACTGGCGGAAGTCGAGGTGCTTGGCTGTCAGCACATCGCGCAGCAGATCACATGGTCCGCGCCGATCAATACCACGGATAAGGCGCAACTGATCACAGGCAATGTTATCTATGCGGTCAATGGCGGCGACAGTCTCACCATCCAAAATGCAGGCGCAACCCAACAGACCATTCAGTTTAGCGGTGTCACTTATCCACAACTGACATTTTCAGAACCCACGACGTCTGCAACGTTCACTAACGCAGGTGCTACCCCAACTGGTGATGTCAATTTTGACAAGTTGCTCAATACATTCACATGGGCGAGCGCTGAAGTCACCAAGGGGACGCAGACCATTGGCGGTCTGACTGCGGGCAACACCTATCAAATTCAGGTCTTTTATAACGATCAACGAACACCCTATGCGGATCGAATGATGACCTTTGCAAGTACAGCACCCCCTGCACAGTCAGTGACTTTACACGCCAAAGGCACGGGGCGCGGACAACATGCCATTGGCACGTTTGTCGCCACAAGCAATGAGATGCAATTGCAGCACATCACCAATGGGTTCAAAAATGTGCATTTCAACGCCATGCTGATTGTGGAGCCGCTAAGCCAAGCCGGGACAGTCAATGTGACGCTAAATGGAGACACCGTTGCCACATCCCAAACGCTTGAAGTGTTCCTGACCTTTTCAGAAGAGGTTACTGGGCTCACCGTAAACGATTTCAAGGTCACCAATGGCACTGTCACCGCAGTTTCTGGGACAGGTCGCTATTACACGGCAACGCTGACTGCCAACGCACCCGGCGTCGTCACGGTCCGTTTACCTGCGAACAAAGTGCGCAGTCTGAATTCAGACGCTGGCAATAGCGCGTCTGCTCAATTTACTGTCACGACAGACTTCCATACCGGCGCAAACTGGACTATTGACACGCAAGCACAGTGGACTGCCGCCCAAGCAAGTAAAACTAATCTCACGTTGCAAGACGGTCAGCTTGCAACCACTGATCAAGGTGTCTTCCATAGTGTGGTGCACACCTTCAACGCCCCGCAAAAGCTAGACACCATTACGTTCAGTCAAACGGCTGACTGGAACAACTGGATTGGTGTTAGCAATGTTGGCCCCAGCGATGGCCGCGACGCACCAGTCCTGTTGCCAATTGGTCCTGATAACTATTACTTTTTAGCACTTGGTAACACGGGTGGCTATCACGCTTGGCACAGCACAGACATGCAGAACTGGACCCACCGTGGGCCAGTCACCCCCCCAGGCGATGGCCGCTGGGTGACGTCAGCGGAATACAAAGACGGCAAGACTTACATTTACTCTGACGCGCCCAATGACATGACCCCACATTTGTTTGTAGATGAAAATTTGGACGATGGCGTTCCCGGTGAGGCAATGGGACCGGCCTTCACCAAGCCAAGCTGTGGGTCAGACGCCAGCTTCTTCCGCAATGACACAGATGGGCTGTTCCACATCATTTACGAAGACTGGAGCCCAATCAATGCGCGGCAAAATTCGTGGGATTCGCCACTGGCTGGGCACGCTACGTCTGCCGATGGACTGACAGGATTTGAACACCATGAACATCTCCCCCCAGTTGACCACCGCACCACGCCGACTGGCGTAATCAAAAACTATAGTCATCCGTTTGTCACCGCGCCTTGCGAATATGAAGAACATCTCCCAGCGCAAGATGCGTATGGTGACTGGACAACCATCAAGGTGGGTGACCAATACCATCTCTTTGCAGACTATGACCAGCACGCTGGCGGCATCAAAGTTGGGCGCTTTACCAGCGATTCAATATTCAAGGAATTTGAGCTGGTCGGATCGCTTGGTAATGGCCACCCCGACCCCACTGTGGGGTTTGCAGAAGGCCAGTTTTACTTAGTCACGCAGCAAAGCACCGACTACGTCAGCCCTGGGCCATGGGTCGATGGTGTCGAGGCTCGGGTTGGTGTTGATACAAATAACGATGGACGAATTGATCAATGGACGGCGTGGCAATCTATTCAAGAAACCTATTCGCTCAAACCTGGCTATGCGCGCGTAGTTGAAACAGCCCCGGCCCAGATTGATGCATCTAACTTACCGTCCGGCTACGGATTCAAGTTTTCATTCCGGCTAGACAATAGCGTTGTCACAACGGCATCCCCTGTCATGGACAAGGTGGTGCTCAATTTCTCAGCGCCGTAGCTATTCGCTTTATTTCTATCACACTAGTGGTTTGCCAATCTTGAATATTAGGGTTTGAATATTTGCTCTTGAAATCAAGCAGAGGAGCCACCTTGGCTCCGGGCACAGTTGCAGCCATATTCGCCGGAGCCTGGGAGGCTCCTCTGCCTAAGGGCAGCAGAAAAGAAACCTAGTTTTTATCTATGACAAACCACTAGTCCTTGTTTACAAGACTTTACGCATAAGGCAGGCACCACCTTTTGGGCGCCTGCCTTTTTTATTTGGCTGCGTCACCAAAATTTACAAAAAGTCACAAAGTATCCTGAAAAACAAGATATTCATATCAGTTTTAGCTCGCTAAACTGTATACATGTTCACTATCCCTACCTTGGTTAGCTGCTTGCTCCTGCCTGGGATTGGCTTCCTCACAATCTGCGCGTTGTTTGCACGCCGTCGCATTCGGGTGTCACGTCAGACCAAAAGTTGGTCTGGGCAGATTGTTGGTTGGATCTCATTACTGATCTTTGTGGTCGGAATTATTGAGCTAACAGCCATTGCAATCCTCTCGGTTGTCCGTGCAAATTTCTAAAATTTGCAGATTCTAACCATATCAAGCTCCATACAGGACTTTATAACTGAATACGAACGTGCCAGCAATTGACACATTACATACTGCGCAATAAAGTTACTCAGCTCTGATTTGAGGTCAGAGGCACACCCCGAAGATGCACAACTACATAGTTTGGTAAGTTAGCCTGTTTGATGTCGCTTATTGGTTTAGCGCTAACGTTTTATCGGACTTGAGGAGTATTGGTAATTGTGAAGAAACGTCTACGGCTTGTTGCAATAGTAATGGGTCTCACACTCACGCTGTTAGGTATTACACCAGACAGCCTCAGTTTTGCTGCGCCAACCGAACAGCCAGAGCGTAAATTTTTAGTCGTATTTCGCAACGCAGAAAACCCTGGCCAGTGTCAAATTGGCGTTGGTGCTGGCGGCACGTTGCAACCTTGGCCTGCCGAAGCCATTCGCGCGTTCGATGCTGTCGCTGCGCACTTAGACGCCCACATCCAATCCAATCAACCCATTGTCATCGATGCTTGCTTTCAAACCCAGACCTTTGTCGATGGGCTGGCAGCTGGTCGCGCCACAGAAAGTTTCCCACTTACGGCTTTCTCTTCAGACCAAGAACGGCTCTATCCCGCTGCGCTTGCCAATCACCTTACCAATACGGATTTGAATGGCGATACGTCCGAGGTAATTGTCTTCGTCAATACCACCATTGACTGGGACTACTGCGTCGATAACTGCATTGTCTCCAACACCAAAATTGATTTTTATAGCACCGTCATGCATGAGGTGATCCACGGATTAGGCCTTACAACAAGCTTCACTGTAGACAATCAACGCAATCCAACAGCAGGCCATTACAGCACCCCGCCCCGCATTATTGATGAGTTGATTGTCACCAGCAATGGTCAGCAGCTCATTACAGCAACTGATCCTCAGCGTCTGCTAGCTGCATTCCAGTCTGGGACTGGAAACATCCTATTCAATGGTCGCAACGCTGCTGGCATCTTGGGCGGTGTGATGCCCATCATCAAATCTCCAACGCAATGGGTACCTGGCTCCAGCATGTCGCACTTAGACGATGATCATCCCAGCAACTTTGGTCGGATGATGATTGGCCTGGCGAACTATGGCCCCAGCGCCCGCGTCATTGATGCGCTCACACTAATGATTTTGAAAGACATTGGCTGGACTGTGGCAGAGGAAAGCGACTATGGGGACCTGAGCATGCAGCAATATGGGCCAGCACGGCATATTGTCAATCCACGCTTGTCAGGCCGTCTATTTCTTGGCAATTTAGTGACCAGTTCCGCCGGCCCGGTTGATAACGTCGCCAACGACGGCATTCAAGCCGTAGGCAGTTGGCAAGTTGGCGTCGAAGGTGGCGCAATTGCATACCAGATCAATGGTGATGGCTTACAACGCGGCTGTCTCAGTAGCTGGGCAGATTGGAACCTAGACAATGACTTCAGCGATGCCAACGAGTGGTTGATCAATATGCAGCCTGTGTCCGTGGGTCAAGGAAGTCGCCTAATAACTATTCCAGATATTGTGACGAACTATCCGGCTGGCACCTCCTTCAACTTTCGCTTTCGCTTGATGTCTGACTGGGACAATGATGGCAATTGTGACGATCAGGTTCCCATGAATGCCGCGAGTGGAGTCATGAACGGTGAAGCTGAAGACTATCGATTTCGGGTATTCGCTGAGCCAACAGCAACACCAGTTCCAACTAACACACCGACATTGGTGCCAACGCCTACGGCAACAGCAACTGCACTCCCTACGAATACGCCCGTTCCAACTAACACACCTGAACCAACTCAGACGCCATTGCCAACGGCAACACCTACCCAGACGTCCACACCAACGGCCACGCATACACCGATTCCAACATTTACTGCAACGGCAACGAATACCTCTACCGCGACGCCAACCGTAACCTTCACAGCCACAGCAACTCAGCCGCCAACGGCAACCCCAGAACCGACGGCGACACACACTGCAACATCAGTCCCTACTGTTACACCGACTCCGACAACCATTGTTCTAGAAACGCCAACACCAACACCTACCGCAAAACGGATTGTGAGTGCGGCAAGCAATACGCAGGTGCCAACGCTCGGCGCATCGGACATACAGACAACACCAACGGCAACGACAACTCAGGGACTTGTTTCCGTAACGGCCACACTGACCCCAACAATTGAAACTGCGGTGTTAGCAGCGACTAACAAGCAACCGTTGCAAGGCACACCCGCCATCGAAAAGAAAATTGTTGGTGCTGCCGCAGGGGACGGTCTCCCCAAACCAGTCTTACGCGGGGAAGTGGTGACGTTTCAAATCGTTGTGCGGAATGAAACGGAGACCGCAATGCAAGATCTGATAGTGACAGATGCACTGCCGCCTGAGCTCCGCTATCGTGGTGTCAACGTAACGCTTGGAGATGCGAGCTATAACGAAACAGACCAAACGATCACAGTAACAATCGCTAGCCTGCCGGTTGGCGCAGAGACTAGCATCACAATTGATGTGGATGTGACGGAAGATGTCAATTTTGGCGCAACAATTGCTAACGTTGCCTTGATTCAAAGTGGTACGCAAACCGCGCAAAGCAATGTCGTGGAAATGCTAGTGCTTCCAAATACGATCCCAAATACTGGCGAAAACACGCAGACGTACACGGGCTGGCTAATTGGTCTTTTGAGCCTCTTCTGCTTTATCGGACTGCGGCGTACGCAACGTTACTATCGATAGCTGTTTCAAATTTTACCCAGCGCCCAACGCCCGACAAACTAAATCTATATTAAGACTAAATTGCAGCTGAGCCAGACGACCTTACACTGAATGTAGAACTTTTTATTTGGACTGTATTTATGTAAAAACCAGACAGTTTTCAGAAATAAAATCGGCGATCGATCTGGTTTTTACTGAAGGTTTCGCACGCAATCGTCGTCTTTATTTCTGAGTTTTTGTTGCGAAACACTTAAGTTTGGAGCAGTTAGGAAATGACCAAAAACAGCAACTTACATGCCATGATTAGCCTAGCAGTTTATGGGGCAATTGTGATGACCATCGCTGTCGTTAGCAATGGCTTCTAATCTGACAGAATTTTAGTTGGCGGCGTGTAGGGGAGTTCGACAGTGAAGGCACTTCCCACGCCTAATTCACTTTCTAACGAAATATCACCGCCCATTACGCGGACGAACCGCCGCGTCACGTGTAACCCTAACCCCCAGCCTTGTTTTGCGCGCACGTCCCGTGCTTCTGACCGGAAAAACGGCTGGAACAACTGCGCCTTATCTTCCGCACTTATCCCTAACCCATAATCTTTCACCGTCACCGCAACCCGATCTTTATTAGGGACAACCGTAATATCGATCGCCGGGCCAACGGGTGAGTATTTATCTGCATTGCTAATGAGGTTGGTAAACACCTGCCCGAGCCGCATGCGATCAGTCAAAATAGGTTTGACACCCGGCGGGATTTGAACATTGACTGACCGTTGGTTTTGCTCAAGCTGCGATTGAAGCGTATTAATTGCATCACTTATCGCGAGCGCCAGTTCCACTTTTTCAAGCTCAAACCGAATCCGTCCGGTTTCAATTCGCGCCACATCTGCCAAGTCTGAAATCAGATGGGACATGCGGTTCACGTTATTGGTGACGGTTTCTAAGAACTGACGCTGCTGGTCAGTAATGTCCCCGGCCATCCCCTTCAACAGCAAATCTGTATAGCCGCGAATTGAGGTCAGCGGAATTTTGAGTTCATGCGTCACCGTTGAAACGTAGCGATGCTTGTCATAATTTGCATCGTTGACTCGCGCTTCCGACTCTTGCGAAACAAGTAACCCTACGAGTTGGCTAGCAATGACCTGCGCGATTTCAATTTGCGCTGGGCTAAATTCAATCGGATGATCCAAAATCAGCACGCCATAGATTTCATGGCGAATGCGTAATGGCAAACCAATTGTGTCACTGCCACCGTTGGTTTGGGCAAGCTCCCGAGTACGCAGCGTTTTATAGGCTAAGGACAAGAATTCAACTTCATCCTTTTCACTTAGCGTATCGGTGATTTCACCTTTGGATTGAACCACGGCAGCGTCACGTTCTAGCGTGACCGGTGGAATGCGAGAGGCGGTAAATAGCACAGCTTGCCATGCATCTGTTAAGTGCAAGGTTTGCTCTAATACGGCTGCTACGCCATCGTCTTGAGTAGCTGCAGTTGCAATCAGAGCACTAATTTGAGCCAAGCCAGACCCAAGTTCAGTCGTAGAAAGCGTTGCCATTTCTATATAAGGTTATAACAGATTTATAACGCCTAACCCTAATTAATCGTGTCGCAGTAGGTTACAATCGCACGAGTCAAGATTTCTGTTCATTTAGCCTGTTTTATTCAGGAGTAAATTTTGCTATTGTAGATAGGCAATCGTATTAAGCTGAGATCAACTAAAGCGCTAGTCTTTCTTAGTTACACCAGACTGTCGAGTTCTTGACAGTTCGGATTAGCTACATTTTATAAATCTTTACCTCTATGACTTCTTCTGAAAACAACTCAAACCGTTTCAATTTGTTTAGCGGATCGACTGGAATGTTCACGCGTGAACGCGTCGCATTTAGCGTGCTCGTTCGCATGGTGATCTTGGCCGGTTTCTTAGCCGCCTGTAGTGGCACCAATAACGGCACACCTGAACTGACCGAAGCTGAATTGGAAGCACAAGTCCAAGCGACCCTAAATGCAGTTGCTGCCGCCGAGCCAGTCGTCGAAATTGTTGAAGTAACAGTTGAAGTACCGCGCACGGTCATCGTCAAAGAGACCATCGTGGTTGAAAAAATTGTTGAAGTAGAAGTCACGGTTATGCCAGATGAAACGGCAATGCCTGAAGCTGAAGCCGAAACGACTGAAAGTGAAGCAGACGCTACCGAAGTACAGGAAGATGCCTCTGAAGAAGGTGTTGCAGAAGCTGACCCGACTGCAACAGTAGAGCCAACGCCTGAACCCGAAGCAACTGAAGAACCAGAACCAACCGTTGCGCCAACGCCAACGGAAGAGGTTATTCCGGTTGTTGTTTCAGAAATCCCAGTCGATGCGCTTAAAGGTGCGGAAGATGCACCAATGATCTCTGAAAACTTTGCACCCGGCGATTTCTGGGAAACATATCGTGATGCAGTAACAAGTGGTGATATTGAAAACGAAGCCTACGTCATTCGGATTAATGACTACCATCGTATGAACTGGACCTTTAACGGCCGCGCTGCTTCTGACTTTTACTATCAAGGGGAAGCAACGCACGTCAAATGTAACGCAGACGACCACTATGGGTTGATCTTCCGCGTGCAAGACGGGTTCAATTTCTACTTGTTTGGCATCAACTGTGAAGGTGAATATCGACTGTTGCGCTATAACAGCGGAACGTTTGAAACCATCGTACCTTGGACAGCCTCGACTGCAATCAATGCTGACCGAGACAATATTTTCAATGTCTTAGGTGTGCGCACAGTCGGCAATAGCATCACTATGTATGCAAATGGCGAACAACTTTCAAGTGTAGAAGTTGAAGACAACACCTTTACTGAAGGACGTTTTGGGCTTTATAGCGGCACGCGGTTTAGCAATGCTGCAGCCACTATTTTTGACAACCTGCTTGTCTATCGCATCACTGAATAAATCGATCTTTCGGCGCGACAGACTGTCGTGATTGATCCCGTCAGCCCAAGCTACGGCACATTTTCAAAACCGTAGCCTAATGGTTACACACAAATTTTGCATTGTGTGTAATACTTTTCTGACGTCTGATCAGATTATTTATGAACACACGCATTAGCTTATTTTTCGTTTCACTATTACTTCTTTTCGCTGCGGCTTGTAGTCCACGTCCAGAAGTTATTGCCGAATCCGTACAGTTAACGTTGGAGGCCATGCCCACAGATCCACCCGTTGAGGAAGTGGCTCAGGTTGAAGAACCGACTGCCATTCCAGAACCAACGGAAGTGCCAACTGAGGCGCCAACTGCGGAACCAGAGCCGACCGAAGCCCCAACTGAAGAGCCAACGGTCATTCCAACAGAAGAACCAGAACCGACTGAAGAGCCTACAGCTGAAGAGGTTGCACCTACCGAAGAACCCGTAGAAGCAACCGAAGTCCCCACTGAGGAGCCTACAGCTGAACCGGAGCCAACTGAAGAACCAACGGCTGTTCCAACACAAGAACCAACAGCCACACCTGAACCAACCGCAACGGCAACAGTAGTGCCGACCAATACCCCAACGTTGGAACCAACGCCGGAACCAACAGTTGTGGTCGCCACGCCAGACATCAGCGACCCGATCTTTTTAGATTTCTTCGTAGATGGCGGATTCTGGGATCTCAGTGAAACTGCTGCAAGTTCAGTCGTTATTGAAGATGGTCAGTTCAAGTACATTCAAAAAGACCCCAATACGTTCTCGCTTCGCTTGAAGGCGACCACTGCGCAAGACTTCTTTGTCCAAGTCAAAGCCGATGTTGAAGCCACCTGTGGCTTTGAAGACAAAATTGGGTTGGCATTCCGAGTTCAAAACACCAGCAATTACTACGCCTTTGTCATGGACTGCACCCGCAAGTTCCGCGTGATGCGCGTAGAAAATGGCAGTGTCAATTGGCTAAATGAATGGACGTTCAGTCGTCACATTAAGTATCCAGTCAACCGACCGCACGCGCTTGGCGTGGAGGCCCGAGGCAGCGATTTCACGTTCTATGTCGATGGCATTGAAATCTACAGCATGCAAGACGACACCTTTGCCAGCGGTCAATTTGGTCTCTGGGTTGGCTCACGCGTGACTCGTGACTTGACCGTGCGTTATTCAGAAATGGAAGCTTATCTACTGCCCTAATGCGTAACGTTGCTGAGATTGTTACACGCTCAGTTTCCTCAAATGCTATTCAAAAAGCGAGTCGCCGCGCCTGTGACTCGCTTTTTTATTTGAAATTCGGTCAGGACAATCTACGCCAATACCTGCAAAGAATTTATATCGCAACAGTTCTGGAGCAAGTCTTTCTAGACTGGTCAACCTCACAGCGCTTGCGTATACAGACCCAGTCCCCCACTGCATTTCTAAATCGCGAGCAATTTCCACTCATGCTTGAAAACCGGCGGTGTCACGTGCAGTGTATTCAGCTTGATGATCCAACCACACATCCACTAAAACAAGCCGCGCACTTGCCGCTTGCACCCTTCATCAGCCCTAGCTTTGGCGAGCATTCCATCTTTGTATTTGCTAGCATGACTTCTGCTAGCAGTGATCGCAATCTAGCTATCTATCCGATCTTGTCACGCACTTGGCGTCGCCAGAAATTAGCGCCGATTACCATCACAAGCGCTGAACCAACATCAATTATGCTGTTTGGACAGACGACTGACGCGCGGAAACGAATTGAGACGGCTACCGTGAGCGCTGAACACGCAACCGCCATTGAAAGCGATTTTGCCGGACTCGCTGCGCTACAATGCGCGACACCCTTGCCACATGAGCTATCCATTTACAGCACGGCACTTGATGACACGCTGACAATTGATCACTCTGACTGGTTGACGTTGGGAAGCGCCAGTGATCAAGTCACATTCTGGGGCTGGCTTAGTCGCGCCGAGTTGCGCAACAAAAGCGTGTTGGTTAAAGAAAAAAAGCAGCGAGTTGTCCCGCTGCTTTCATTGCGTGGAATTGAAGAATTAGTTGGCTAGTTGGCACAGAGCATAATTTGCCGCTTGAAAATGTCAGGCATAGC
>JAHDIM010000119.1 GCA_020630805.1 Anaerolineales bacterium | reverse complement strand
GCTGAAACGCCGCTATCACGGATGATTTGAGCTAAGTGTTTCGCAACAAAAACTCAGAAATAAATGTGACGATTGCGTGCGAAACCTTCAGTAAAAACCAGATCGGTCGCCGATTTTATTTCTGAAAACTTTCTGGTTTTTACATAGTTGCGTTATAGCCCGATAAAACAAAACGACCGCACCCACCAAAAGGGATGCGGTCGTTTTTGATTTTCGCCGTCTAGTACCACACAAGTGGTTTCTTTATCTGCCAACGAGACACAGTCCTGAACTTGACATCTACCTAGTCTGAGTTCTGGATAACAATTCTTTGTTTTTGGGTAACTTTTTCAAAATATCACAAGAAGTTCGCGTGCCAAAAGACACTGCTTATCCAGAATTCAGGCTGTCTACAAGCTAAGCAGTGTATTTCGCAATCACATCCAGCATAGTCTGCATGCTTAGAGGCTTTGACAAATAGTCAGTTGCGCCAGCATCTAAGCACCGCTTGGCGTCTCCTTCCATTGCCATTCCGGTAATGGCAATGATGGGCAATTCAGACAGATGTTCCTGTTTCCGAATCGCCCGCGTTGCTTGGAGGCCATCCATGACTGGCATTTGGACATCCATCAAAATGATGTCCGGTTGGTGTGTTTCGAGCAAGTCCAACACGTCTTGGCCGTTCCCAGCCACTAACACTTGATAGCCACCCATTTCAAGAAATTCAGAAATGGTCTCTACATTGAGGTCATTGTCTTCGGCCAACAAGATTTGCATTTCTTTTTGCGGAACGTTGACGCCAATAGGCTCAATCTCTGTCGCAGGGGTAACTTGGGACAGTTCTTCAGTGCCATGATGCGCATGATCAACATCTGGTAATTCTGCAATCAGACGCCCTGTGCCTCTGGCAACAATCGAACTTTCATTGACAGGCGCACCTAACGCATTGGTTTTGTCGACTTCCCACGGCAGCACTAACGTGAAACGGCTCCCTTTGCCGACCTCACTTTCAACCACAATGTCACCATCATGCAAATTGGCTAGACGTTTAGAGAGTGAAAGCCCTAACCCAGTGCCATCATACTTTCGCGACAGCTTAGAGTCGACTTGAACAAATGGCTGAAACAGCCCTCCCATGTCATCTGGCGCAATGCCAATTCCGGTATCCCATACCGAGATGATTAACTGTTCATTTGGAACGCTTCCACGCACTTGCAGGCCAATCCGACCCTTTTCTGGCGTAAATTTAACGGCATTGCTGAGCAAATTCACAATAATTTGGCGCAACCGTTGCGCATCGCCTTGTACAGTATGAATATGATCTGGGAATTCGTAGTACACGCCCAACGATTTTTTATCGGCCGCGTCACGGATCATGTCAAGGCTGCTGAGACAAAGCGCATTTAGGTCAACCGCGTCCTTGTTGACTGTCAGTTGACCCGCTTCACTTTTGGCAAAGCTTAGAATATCGTTGATTAGTCCAAGTAAATGCGTTGCGCTGGTATGGGCCCGTCCGACAGCCCGCTGCTGTCGCTCTGTAAGATCACCATACATACCGGACCCCATGGTCTCTGTCATCCCGAGGATAGAATTCAGCGGCGTACGCAGTTCATGGCTCACAACAGCTAAAAAGTTGTCACGGCTTTCCAAGGTCTGGGCCAGATCTTCGTTGGCAGACTGCAATTCCGCCGTACGCAGCGCTAGACTTTCGCGCTCTTTACTAAGCAGTTGCTCGACAGCTTTGCGCTCCGAAATATCACGTACCACGCAAATTAGTTCACCCGTTTCAATTCGGGCAAACGAGGCTTCACAGTGAAACGTTGTATTGTCACGCCGCAGACCTACCAACTCTTCGCGCCAATCTCCAGAATTGACTGCCAGCGTCAAGATTTCGCGCTCAATTGCTTTGAACGTTTGCGTTGGAAACATCGCGCTAAGCGGTCTGCCGATTAGATCAGAGTAGGTCTCATAACCATGAATGCGCGCATATGCTGCGTTGACATAGGTAAATTGATTATCTTCATTGAGAATCGCCATTCCATCGCTGGCCGACTGCATTGCCAACCCTTGTTTGCGAACCATGCGCTGTGCCGCACGCTGTGCATCAACATCACGCATGATAGCCAGCACGGCATCATTGCCACCGGGTGAGAACCGAATTTCCGTTGCTGCCCGATCTGAACCAAATTCAATTTCGGCAACTTGAACCGTACCAGTGTCGCGCGTCGCTTGAAGCGCCCGCAAGGCTTTTGTTTGTGACTCAGGGTTCGTAAATTCGTCGAGAAAAGAGAAAAACTGGCGGCCCTTTGAACGTTCACAGCGGCCATCTGCCGTAGGGTTTGGGTATTGGCAGTCTACAATCGAACCTGTGTGGTCAATGCGCAATAGGACATCTGGCAGTGCATTCAGCAGCGCCGTTGTACGCTGCTCACTTTCATGTAATTTATGCTCCCGATCTGTCACAGACTGACGCATTTCTTCAAACGTATCAATCAATACGCCAATTTCTTCCCCGCTTTTTTCTGGATCTGGCAACGGCACATCCGCTTCGCCAGCGCCAAAGGCATTTGCAGCTTGGACCAAATTGCGTAGCGGTTTGGTCAATGTGCCTGAGGTAAACACAGCGCCCGCAAGGCCCAAGAAGATGGTCAAGCCCAGCGTGACCAGCGACACTTGACTTGCTCTCGTCGCGGGTGCCACGACTTCCGCATAAGGCCACTCGACAACCATTGTCCAGCCTAAGTCAGGAATCGGTGCTGCTGCGGCCAGATAAGAGACGCCGTCCACTTCATAACTCAAGGTCTGAGGCACCGTTGGCATTTGCGTATACCAGCTTGCCGTCTCAGAGCCAGCCACATAGTCAGGGTCCGGATGAAGCAAGATTCGGCCTAGGTCATCTACCACATAAGCCGTTTGAGAATGCAAATCATCATCAATCGCCCCACTCGTGACGATTTCGACTAGTCTGGGCAGCGGCACCGGTGAGCCGAACACGCCTACCAATTCACCAGCCTCAAAGATGGGCGTATGCATATGCATCACCAATGTCGGATTGAACAATGCCGGCGCAATGACCCAGTCTTGCCGACCTTCATTAGCAGCTGTTTGAAACGACGGAATTTTTGCAATTGAGACGAGTTCAATGGGCTTGGACGCAGCTTGGATATAGCTGTCTAATCCAACATAAGCGACCTGTCCATATTCTGGATACTGCGCACTGATATCAATTAGATACTGAGTTTGGTCTTCAGCAGATTTGCTTGAGAGTGGAATGAGCCCAGCAATGGCCGCAGCGTCGCGCTGAAGCTCATCGATAAACACATTTAGATTTTGGGCATAATCAAAGGCACGCTCTTGGAGTTGAACGCGGGCTTCACGCTGTAGGTTTTGACTTTGCTGATACACCACCCAAGCACTTACCAGCACAAACGGCAAGATCCCAAACACAATAATGGCACGCAGAATTCGCCCTGTCATTGAGCCAGAAAAAATACGAGTAATTTTCATTTTTACCAATTTGATGGTGCTTGATAGTGTTGTGCGCAGTTCTCATACCAATATTCTAATGAAGGCACACGATATGGAGCCATCTGCCAGCTTTAGCAGATGGGATAGAAGAGGAACGATATTAGGTGATTCACAAGCACCATTTCCTATGTTTAGCTTAGCATGCAGCAAGCTGTGAAGAGAAGTGACAATACAACCAAATTCAAACCTCACTTAAGCATAACTACTATGCTCTAACATCAGCGAGGTTTGGTTTGTCATAAGTTGTAAGCAAACGCAGGAAAATCGCTTGCTCGATTGTGTCAACTTCGCAGAGAACGCGACTTTACACGGCTGGAGTGGCATTGAGCAATTCTTCAATGCGATTGTGCAAACGGCGCATGCTAAGTGGTTTAGTGTGGTAGTCATCCACGCCAGCATCGTAACAACGCGCAGCGTCTCCCTTCATGGCAAGACCCGTAATTGCAATAATGGGGAGGCCGGCAAACTCTGGCCGCTTTCGGAATTGGCGCGTAGCTGTAAGACCATCCATAACCGGCATTTGGATATCCATCAACACGAGGCGTGGTTGATGTTTGTGTGCCAGTTCAAGCGCCTGTTCACCGTTGGTTGCAACGATAAGGTCATAGCCTTTTGTTTTCAAATACAGCGCAATTGACTCAACGTTGACCGCATTGTCTTCTACCAACAAAATCTTTGGTTTCTTTGGGATCACTGCTGGGATCACTTTTCGCGGGGCTAGGGACTTAGCCTTTTGAACTTGTGTTCGTTTTGCCATGCGATTGACGGTGTCATCAAAGTCTTGCGGTGCTTCCCAAGGCAAAATCAGTGTAAAACGGCTGCCTTCCCCGAGGGTGCTATCTACCACAATATCCCCATGCTGTAGCTTCGCAAGGCGTTTCGATAGTGCTAGCCCTAATCCTGTGCCGTTATATTGTCGAGAAAGTTCTGAGTCAACTTGCACGAACGGCTCAAAGATCTGCCCAAACTTGTCTTTTGAAATCCCAATGCCGCTGTCCCAGACTGAAAAAACAATCTTCTTGTGGGCAGGCGCAGCGCGGACTTGTAAGCCAATTTCGCCGCCAGCAGGCGTAAACTTGACGGCATTGCTTAGAAGATTGACTAGAATTTGGCGCAATCGTTTGCCATCGGCCGTCACAAGTTCAAGGGCAGCGAACTTGTCATACGTGACGGTAATGTCCTTTCGGACACTTTCGTCGCGGATCATTTCAAGACAGGTATTGCAGATATCATCAATATTGGTGTCTTCAAGTTCAACTACTAATTCGCCTGCCTCAGACTTTGCAAAGGTCAAAATATCATCAATTAGACCTAGCAAATGGGTCGCACTACTGTCTGCATTGCGGACGACAGCGTGTTGCGTTTCGTTGAGCGGACCATAGACTTCATCTGTCATGGTTTCCGTCATATTGATGATGGCATTTAACGGTGTGCGCAGTTCGTGGCTCACGACGGCTAGAAAATCGTCTTTGCTTTTGAGGGAACGCACTAAATCTTCATTCGCAGACTGTAGATCCGCCGTGCGTTCAGCAACGCGCTCTGTCAATTTCTCGCGCTCTTCCCGCAACATTTGCTCAGCAATTTTGCGCTCTGAAATGTCGCGAACAACACAAATGGTTTCACCGCTGTCTAAGCGGGCAAAAGAGACTTCACTGTGAAACGTTCGTCCATCGCGTCGCAGTCCGACCATTTCGCCCCGCCATTTCCCGGTTTTATCCAAGCTTGGAAGCACTTCACGCGAAATTTGCTTAAACGCGCCTTGCCCATACATTTGCATCAGTTGTTTGCCGATCAATGTTTTGGCCGGGCTGTACCCATGCATCAAGGCATACGCCTCATTCAAGTAGGTGAAGCGCTGCTGCTGGTCTAAGATGGCCATCCCGTCGTTCGCAGACTGCATGGCAAGCCCTTGTTTGCGAATGACCCGTTCAGCGGATCGCTGTTCGCTGACATCCCGCATAATGACGAGCACATTTTCATCTGCCCCAGTCACAAAGCGGATTTCAGTTGCCGCTTTGCTAGGCCCCACTTCAATCTCTTGAATTTCAACAACACCTGTATCGCGTGTGGTGGCTAGAGAAGTTAGCATTTTGGCCTTAACTGCATCATCGACCCAGCGTGCTAAGAACGCCGCAAACGGCGTCCCAATGAGGTCTGCAATGACATGACCCGGTTCTTCAGTCGTGAAATGACAGCCCACAATATTGCCTTCGGCATCGACTTGAAGCAGTGAGTCTGGAAACGCATTGATGAGTGCTTGGTTCTTCTGCTCGCTTTGACGCAATTCTGTTTCGCGTTCAGAGACAGAGGACCGCATTTCGTCAAACGACGAAATGAGCACGCCCACCTCTTCACTACCGCGCGTAGCCACAGGAAGTGGCACTTCAGCATCCCCATGTCCAAATGCTTGAGCGGCTGACACCAATTCACGCAAAGGTCGGCTAACTGTTTGTGACATAATGCTGGCGCCAATCAAGCCAAGTAAGATGCTAATCCCCAGTCCTGCAAGCGCCAGTTGGCTAGCCCGAGTCACAGGAGCAAAGACTTCCTCAAGCGGCCATTCCACAACCATCGTCCATCCCAAATCTGGGATTGGTGCTGCTGCGGCCAAGTACGTTACGTCTGCCACCTCATATTGCATAATGCCTGTCGCTTTTGGCATGCCGTCAAACCAAGCAGCAAGTTCAGAACCTGCAACATAGTCTGGGTCTGGATGCAACAAAATTCGGCCTTGCTCGTCCACCACGTATGCAACTTGATGGTGCGTGTCTGCTGCCACAACACCACTTGTGACAATTTCCACCAGCCTAGGCAACGGCACTGGTGACCCAAGCACGGCAACCTGCTCATCGTCTTGGTAAATAGGCGTGTGCATATGCATGACCAGCTTGGGATTGAACAACGCTGGCGCGATGACCCAGTCTTGCTTGCCTTGTGTCGCAGCGGTGCCAAACGACTCAATTTTGGCAATTGAGACAAGTTCAATATCTTTTGACGCGGCTTGAATAAAGCTATCTAGTCCGACATAGGCCAATTGCCCATATTCTGGATATTCCGCATTAATCCGCTGCAAGAGTGCAGTTTGTTCGCCTGCCGTTTTACCTGCTAGGGGAATCAGTTCTGCTATCGATGCGGCATCACGTTGGAGTTCATCGATGAAAACGTTGAGATTTTGAGCGTAGTCGAAGGCACGCTCTTGGAGTTGGACGTTCGCTTCAGATCGTAGAGTGCGGCTTTGCTGGAGGACAATGAGCGAGCTAATGAGTGCGATCGGCAAAATCCCAAATAGGATTACAACTCGAAGGATTTGACGCGCCAAGGTGCGCGGCAAAAATCGGGAGATATTCATTTTGTTTGCCTTACGCTGTTATTGGGTGATCAGACCAATAAGCAGCAATACTTTGTAATTATTCCGTAGTACCAAGTGGATCCTCTAACTAGAGTCCACACTATGTTCAAGATTGACCGTCAAATTTCTGGCAATCTCTACCACCTACTCTACGAAATCCAAGGCATGAAGCATTAAGGACTAAGGTCATTCTAGCATTATTAGAACTTGCATTTCAACACAATATTACGTTGGTCAATCATCCAAATTCATGCCAGCGTTTGACCACTTCTTGTCATTCAAAATTTGGCATCGGCAATGGCAATCCGCTATAATTTCGCACAGATGGTCTATGCCATCATCGCAACAACATTACGAGTGAAACACACTGTATGACCCTGGAAATTATTCGCACTGACTACCCGTCGGCCATCGCTGCACAGCTAAAACTGAACGCAGTGGATGTAAAAACAACCATCGATTTGCTTGAAGAAGGCAACACAATTCCTTTCATTGCACGCTACCGGAAAGAGAAAACTGGCAGCATGGATGAAGAACAAATTCGCGCTGTACATGAATTGTATGAGCGGCTCTACGCGCTAGATTTACGGCGTGAAGCCATTGCAGAAGCCATCCACGAACAAGGCAAACTCACCGAAGACATTGTCAATGCCCTGCACCAAGCAGTGACGCTGACCGAATTAGAAGACATCTATGCACCGTACAAGCGCAAACGCAAAACGCGTGCAGATGTCGCTCGTGAAAAAGGATTGCAAGGCCTGGCCGATGCCATCCTAAACCAGAAAACGCGTGAGCCACTTGAGAAATTGGCGAAGCAGTATTTGTCAGATGATGTGGCGACAATTGAAGACGCCATTGCAGGTGCCAAGGACATTGTGGCACAAGCAATTAGTGACCATACTGGTGTTCGTCAGCACGTGCGTGAAAAGGCGCTCGTCTGGTCCAACGTTGGAACTGGCAAAACCAAAACTGCGGATGATCCGAAGCGCGTATATGAAACGTACTACGACTTTGAACTGCGTGTCGACAAGCTCCGTCCACACCAAGTTTTGGCCATCAATCGCGGTGAGCGAGAAGAGGTGTTGAAATTCAATTTAGACGTTCCCGAACGCGACTGGCGGACAGGTGTAGAGCGGTTTTACCGCCCTAGTCGCCACAGTAGCCTATCTAGACAGCTAGTAGAAGCAGCCGATGAGAGTGCGCAACGGCTGTTATTACCAGCGATTGAACGCGATGTGCGTCGGGAAATTACAGAGCAAGCTGAACTGCATGCCATCAACGTGTTTGCTAAGAACTTGCGCGGTTTGCTGGTACAGCCTCCGCTACGTGGCTACACTGTCTTGGGTCTAGATCCTGCCTATCGGACCGGCTGTAAATTGGCTGTCGTTTCGCCGACTGGAAAAGTGCTTGGCACCGGCGTGATTTATCCGCATGCGCCGCAAAACAAAAGCGAACAAGCGCGAACTGTTTTGAACAAACTCGTCAAGAAGTTTGATGTCAACCTGATTGCCATTGGGAATGGGACCGCATCACGCGAAAGCGAGCAATTTGTCGCAGACTATATTCAAAGCCAAAAACGCGACATCAAATATCTCATCGTGGATGAAGCCGGGGCAAGTGTTTACAGTGCTAGCAAATTGGCCCGACAAGAATTGCCAGAATTAGATGTGACGCTACGCGGGGCGGTCTCAATTGCGCGTCGAGTCCAAGACCCATTGGCAGAATTGGTCAAGATTGATCCAAAGTCAATTGGAGTTGGCATGTACCAACATGACGTGGATCAAAAGCAATTGGCGTCTAGCTTGGACGCCGTCGTTGAGAGTGTTGTGAATAACGTTGGCGTAAACGTCAACACAGCCTCACCAGCCTTGCTCACGCATGTGTCAGGCATCGGGCCAAAGTTAGCGGATAGCATTGTGGAACACCGTGACTCTAACGGCCCATTTGCCACCCGCAAAGCGCTGAAAGATGTAAAAGGCCTAGGGCCAAAAGCATTTGAGCAAGCGGCTGGTTTCTTACGCATTCCAGAAGGAACAGACCCTTTAGACAGTAGCGCAATCCATCCTGAAAGCTACAAAATCGCCAAGAAACTGATTAAGCAAGCCAAAATTGACATGAGCGCCCCACCCAAACAGCGTGAACAAGCACTCAAAGGCTATGTCACACAGTTTGACTCATTTGCAGCCGCTGCCGAAGACTTAGGCTGCGGTGAACCCACGCTGAAAGACATGATCAGTCAACTCATACGCCCCGGTCGAGATCCACGGGACAAGGTGTCAGGCCCCGTTTTGCGTAATGATGTCCTCAAAATGAGCGACCTCACCACTGGCATGTTGCTTAAAGGCACCGTCCGTAACGTGGTCGACTTCGGCTGTTTCATTGACATTGGGGTGAAGCAAGACGGTTTGCTACACAACAGTCAAATTCCTTATGAAATTGAGTTGAGTGTGGGCGATGTCGTGACCGTTCAGATTCTGAAGGTAGAAGAAGAACGCGGTCGAATTGGGTTGGGTTGGCCTTACTAGCCACCCCTCATGGCAACCAAGAGTAATTAGGTAGGCTGAGCCTGTCGTCTGCTGGTAAGACGTAGCCGCTAGCGGGGCACGCTACACGCAACGCCGGTCTTCGACAAGCTCAGCCCTCTTTGGTTAAGCAATGTAGTTCAGCAATGCCTACCCCACGAAAGGCCGCATTAGCGCAACGACCATTTTGTCTTTTAGCGCCTGATCTGCGGTCTTGTCTTTCGTCGTGAAGTCACCGCTGCACGCTTCAAAATAATAGTCTTTGCACCATTCTTCATGGTGCGCCGCTAACTGCGCGACACTCTCCCCAATATAGTCAATTTCAGCTTCACTCATCGTGGGATGAATTGAAACCCGAACCCAGCCAGGCTTCATGGAGAGGTCACCTTGGTCAATCATATCGGTGATTTCTTTAGATTTCCCTTCACCAATGTTGAGCAGGTAGTGCCCATATGTTCCAGCGCAAGAACACCCGCCTCGGCACTGAATGCCAAAGCGATCATTGAGCAATTTCACACCTGCTAAGAAATGCAAATCGTCAATGTAGAACGAGACAACGCCTAGGCGGTCTTCATGATCGCTCGCCAGTACATGCACATTGGGAATTGCTTTCAAATGCGCCAGTAATTGCTTACACAACTCATGCTCCCGCTTCATGATGTTTGCAACCCCCATTTCTTCTTTCAAGGTAATGCACATCGCGGTCTTGATGGTCTGCAAAAACGCAGGCGTTCCTCCGTCTTCACGCACCTCAACATCATCAATATATTTGTGCTGGCCCCACGGATTTGTCCAATCTACAGTGCCACCACCTGGGTTGTCTGGATAACGTTTGCTATATAAATTGCGGTTGAAAATGAGGACCCCAGAGGAGCCAGGGCCGCCAAGGAACTTATGCGGAGAAAAGAAGATGGCGTCTAAGTGTGCGCCTTCTTCTTCAGGATGCATATTAATGTTCACATATGGTGCCGAACACGCGAAGTCAACAAAACATAGCCCCCCAGCAGCATGGATCATTTTTGCGATCTCATGATAAGGCGTACAGATACCAGTCACGTTGGAACACGCCGTCACAGACGCAATTTTCATTTTGCGGTCTTCATATTTCTTGATTAACTCTGCGAAGTAGTCAAGATCGACCAGCCCATCTGCGGTAGGCTCAATAATTTCAACCGTTGCAATGGTCTCTAACCAACTGGTCTGATTAGAGTGATGTTCCATATGGGTGATGAACACCACCGGACGATGTTCATCCATTGGTATGAGATTGAGATCTTCCGGCCAGCGCATACCTAAGATGCGCTGAAACTTGTTGACCAAGCGCGTCATCCCAGAGCCAGCCGTAATAATGACATCGTCTGCATGGGCATTAACATGGCGTTTGATGCGCTGCTGCGCCATGTGATACGCATGCGTCATGGCCATGCCAGTAGCACTTGCCTCAGAATGGGTGTTGGCGACCAGCGGCATAATTTCGTTCTGCATGCGTTGCTCAATGGGCGCAAAATTGCGACCACTTGCAGTCCAATCCGCATACACGACACGTTTGTGTGAGCCGTCTGGTGTCAAGATTTCAGCATCAATTCCAATGATGCCGTCACGATACCGTTGAAAATAAGAATCCATAGTTGTGTGGTTACACTCCCTTGTAATAGACCGTGAAACTCATTGTACAAGGCTTTCAACGCGAAAAGATTTGAGAATATTTGCAGCTCCGTTAAGAAACAGATAGAACCTTGACCAAGCCCCTAACTATAGTCTTAGTTTGAGTTATTCAGAATTTCAGCAACAGTTTGAATGGATTTAAGCCGGATTTAAATGAGCAAAATTCGCGTCACTCTACACTAGGGTCGAACTCAGAAAACTCTAGAACACTCAAACTACTATGAACATATTTGGTCTAATTCTCATTG
>JAHDIM010000118.1 GCA_020630805.1 Anaerolineales bacterium | reverse complement strand
CCACACCCAGCACCTGAGCCAGTAATCCGGACCCATGCGCCCCACAAAATGACGAGGATGGTATAGCCAACTACAAACCAGGCGTAGCGTTGAAAGCGCTGAACAGATTTACTCATTCGCAAACTCGTTGATGATTTCGATCAATGTTTCACTTGTGGATTGGGTTGCTTTGTAGGCAGTTGAAACCATTTGGCCTGAAACTGGCGCTGTCGAGTTGTTTTCAATCGACTCTTCACAGAATTCATACAGCGGTTTCATGGCAGCTTTTAGACCGATGAGCGTATTTGCATAACGGTCTGTCCGGTTACCTGAGCCATTGATGCCGACAATTTCCAATGCTTCCAAAGAATCATAACGCTCATTATGGTCTTGACAATCAAACGGTGTACCTTGCAACGTTTGTGCATACCAGTTCAGCATCACATCAACATCGTTGCGGGCCGTTTGTGCGTCAATGATTGTAATGAGTTCTTCTTCGTCGGCGCTCACAGTTATTTCGACTTCAGGGGTCTCTTCAGCGTTAGGTTCTTCCGTCGTCGGTTCAACAGTTTCTGGCGTTTCTACAACAGCAGGAACCGCAGTCGGCGTATTGGTTGGAATATCTGTGGGAGGCAGCGTTTGCGTTGGCTCAGCCGTTGGTGGCACCACAGTTTTTGTCATTGTGGGCTCACTTGTCGGGAGAATATCAATTTGTTGTTCGCCGCCCCTGGCAATGCTAGTCAGCGCAACAGCCGTATCAAACGCCGCTATTTGCGGATTTGACTCGGTGGCATCAAACCCACAGGCAGAAAGCACAAACAAACAACCGACGCTCAACAATAAGAGAAAAGAATGAATTCGATTTTTATGTGTCATATTTACACTAACTGTTTTGATTGTAACATTTTTTGATCATCGTGAGCAAACTATGGAGCAACAGTTGTGCCAAAGTTGAAGGCCAAAAGGAAGAAATTAGGAATTAGATCTGTAAGCGCAGTCGATTGATTTTATGCTGCGCATTCAAGGTGCGTAGTGCCAGATAATTGCGCTCTCGTTCAGACAAATAGACCATATCAGCCAAAATATCTTCGCTCGCGAGCAGCCGATCATACAAGTCTTGGCGTTCAGTTGTTGACAATAGCATTTGCGATGAATATTGCATGAGAGACGGTCGTTCATCCAGCGCTGGTGTAATGGCAGCCGCAAAAACATCAAAGGCCTGCCAGTGCGCCCGATCGACGATATTGGGGTCAGTCAAGAACATATCCATGCCAGCGAGCAGCCCAAGTAAGCACGCTTTCGGGACGCTCTGGTCCACAAAATTTAGCAGCGCGGCCATACCAAGGCCATCTGTAAATAGCGGACCGTTATAGCCAACGCGTTCGCGGAATAAGTGTAGCGCTTCATACGAAACCGTTGCTGGAATGTAGGCAGAAGCCACTGTCACCTGGTTATAAAACGCGACGTGCGTCACCATAATCGCATCGATGAGCCCTAGCCGATGATGAATCTTGAACGGAAATAAGTCCGCATCTCGCAGTTCAATTGTCACGCCGTCAATATGCGGGTCTGGATTATTACTGACCGTGCCGCCCAATCCTGGGGCGTGCTTTGTCACGCACTGCATTCCAGTAGATCGAACACCTTGTGCATACCAAACTGTAATCAACGTTGTCGTGATGGGATTGGTCGAAACCGCACGCCCCTGCAATACCTTTGACCCATTTTGCAAATCCAACACCGGTCCATAAATCGCATGAATTCCCGTGTCTTTGAGTTCCTGCCCAACGGTTGCCCCCCATGTCACTACGCTTGTTGCGAGGTCCTGAATAAGGGCATCTGCTGCTAAGACAGGCTCAAGCCGAACATATTCGGCTTCTAACTCGGCCATCGACCACGTTGCATCGGCTTCCGTATGAATGGCTAACAGTAGATCCAGCTCTTCACCTAATTTTTGAAAATCGGGCGGCAGCGTGTACCCATCCCGCAGACGCGCTACGGTTGATGATTCTTGATCGACCATTAGCAGCAAGTTGTAAGGCGAACTCAAGCGCGCTTCGGCTTTGAGGTCAGAGACAAACTGCGTGACCGCAGCACGCGGCACTTGCGTGTTGCCATTGAAAAGCGAAAATCCACCTGGCTTGAGATGCGCCAAATGGGCTTGCATATCTTCAGTTACTCTGGGACCGTAAAGATCAATTGCAAACAGTTGGCCAATGCGTTGCGCAGTTGTCACTGCAGATTGCATTGTAAAAGGGGCAACTTTACTAAGTGGGATGCCCAATGAAGCAGCGCCAGCTAATTTAATAAACTGACGCCTTGAAAGGTGTTTATGTGCAAACCAAGACATAGTCTGTTTACATCATAGGCGAATTTGCGCTATTTACCGGACCGGTCGCGCAAACGTCGGTTTTATTTTCGAGTTTCTAATGTTTGAGGTTGCGCAAATGCTCTATGCGATGTGCGCATCTAGCCATGTAATCACGTCTGAAATGACTTGCTCTTTCTCAGGCTCATTCAGCGTTTCGTGATAAAGGCCACGGTAGTATTTGAGCTTACGATCCGTCGCAGCAATGGTGTCAAACAACCGCTGTGACCCTTTAGGGTTGGCGAGTTTGTCTTGATCACCATGGAAAATATAAACTGGCAATTCGAAATTACTAGCTTTTTCAGCGACAAGATCGCACCCGCGCAACATTTCTGCGCCAACCCGCGTTGGAACACCCCCTCGAGGCACGAGTGGATCATTATCATATGCAGCGACAACGGCTGCATCGCGGGAAATATGGGCGCTGTCTAGAGAAGTTGTTGCGACCTTGGGAATTACCCGTGACAGCACACTCGCCATCTTGATAAGCAGTGGCGACACATCATCATCTGGCATGAGAAACGGGCTTGAAAGGACGACGCCTGCTAGCGCTGGCTGTTGATGCGTGACATATAAAGCAGTGACCAAACCGCCCATGCTATGGCCCATTACAAATAAAGGCAGGTCAGGTGCATTTGTTTTGATAAGACTCACAACCGCACCTAAGTCAGCCGTAAGCTCCATAATGTCTGCATAGTAACCAAGCGTTTCTGCCTGCGTTCCATGCCCTTTTTGGTCGTAAGCAAACACGTCATAGCCTGCTGCATTTAGCGCGTCTGCCACATGGGTATAGCGGCCTGCATGCTCTGCATAACCATGCACAATTAGAACTTGAGCTTTGGGGGCTTCAATTTGCCAAGCATAACGCCTTAGCGTTTGACCATTTACAAGGGTAAAGACTTTGTCAGACATTGTGATTTCTCCGTGATCGGATTTTGCCCTATGATGAGGAAGAGGTCAACTGTTGGAAAAGCTCGTTATTATCGGACCGATTGCACCCTACCGAGGTGGAATTGCAGAACATACAATGCAGGTCATCCAAGCACTGGAGTCGCAGTTTGACACGCAGGTCATTTCCTTCAAACGGCTTTATCCGCAGCGGCTGTATCCTGGCGAGTCAGACCGAACGGCTCCACTCCCAGAACAAGATCCAAGATTTCAATTAGACCTGCTCAATCCGATGAGTTGGCGGAGCGCTGCAAAACAGATTGTGCAGGCAAAACCGATAGCCGTTGTCTTCCCGTGGTGGACAACAATTTGGGCGCTGCCATTCGGCTGGCTAAGTCGTTATTTGCAGCGACACAAGATCCCAAGCATTTGTCTCATTCATAATGTAATGCCACATGAAGCACGCCCTTTAGACAAAGGTCTTACACGCTGGGCCTTCGCACCAGTCGAGAAATTTATTGTACAGGCCAAGTCAGAGCAACTGCGCTTACAACAATTGAAACCAACTGCTAAATTGCAACTGTGTCCGCATCCGCCTTATCCCAAGTTAGCAACGCAGACGAGCGCAAAATCAAGCGACACGCCAACGCTGTTGTTTTTCGGACTCATTCGTGAATATAAGGGCTTGGCAGATTTGCTCGATGCCGCAGCCCAAATCAAGCAAGATGGCCATCCTTTCAAACTGATGATTCGCGGAGAGTGCTGGGAAGACCCTGAGCGCTATCGGGCACAAATCCTACAACTTGGACTTGTCAATGACGTTGACTTCAAGGCCCGTTTCATTCCAGATGCAGACGTTCATGCCGCGTTTGAACAAGCAAATGTTGTCATCGCGCCCTATCGGCGGGGAACACAAAGTAGCGTGTTGGCATTGGCACAAGGCTATGGCAAACCAATCATTGCCAGCAGCGTGATTGCCGATAGCATTTCAGATAACTATTCTGGCTGGCATCAGGTTATTCCACCAAACGACACCGAGGCATTAGCAAACGCCATTCGGCTATTTCTAAAGGAAACGCCAGAGACGGTTGCCGTTGAAACGCCGCGCTGGGATTGTTTCCCCGCAGCTATCCACGCGCTGTTGCAGACCTAATGCACGTGCTTTATCTCATCCCGCAAGATGCTGAGAGCCCATACGGTAACGGGCGGGCGCTCCCCATTGCAACAGCACTCAGTCAACAAGGACATCAGGTCACGGCGCTGATGTTGCACGCGAACTTTGCAGCATGCACACCACGCAACTATGCGATCAACCCAAATTTGCGAGTGCAAGTTGTCGCACAATCGCATGTCAAGAAAGTTGGCAATCAGAAACATTATTTCGGTCCGCTGCAACTGATATGGGTAATCTTGACTGCAATTATTCGCCTAGTTTGGGCCGGTCAGCAACAGCAAGCCGACCTTATTCTGATTGGCAAAGCCCAGCCCATTTGTGGCATTGCAGGCCGCGTGTTAGCAAAGAGCAAACGCATTCCCTGCTGGCTAGATGCAGACGATTACGAAGCGGCCTCTAATCGGTTTGGCAACGCCCTTCAGCAGCACTTGGTAGCTACCTACGAAAGACGCTTATGCTGCGTTGTGGATCGCGTCCTAACCAACACAGACTTCATGCGAGACCAAATAAAGCAGTGGTGTCCGCGCCAATCCATTCAGAAACTTCCGAACGGAATTACCACTGATTGGTTAGATCCAACGCCGCAAGATACAACTTCCCGACTGCGACAAGAGCTTGAACTTCCAAGTGCAGTCAAGGTTATTGGCTTCATTGGCAGTCTCAGCTCACCAAGCCACCCAGTACATCTGTTGATTGACGCATTTGCAAAGATCCATCAACGCCAACCAGACACCCATTTACTCATCGTTGGTGGCGGTGAAGATTGGCAAGCACTGCAAAAACGTTGCAAGACGCTCAATATTGCTCAAGCATGCTCGTTCACGGGACGTGTTCCGCCAAACGCCGTGAAAGCTTTCTATTCACTCTGTGACGTGTGCATCGAACCGCTATTAGCCGATGATGCCGCCTTGAGCCGCGCCCCACTGAAACTCTTTGAAGCCTGGGCAACCGACACACCGTTTATCACTAGCCTAATGGGAGAACGCGCTCAACTTTATGCGTCACTAGACACGGCTATATTCCCAACACCTGGCAATGTCGAAGCCCTAGCCAGCGCCATTGAGAACGCCTTAGAAGACCCAACTGTCTCCGGTGCGTTGCGCAGACACGGAAAGCAAGAAATTCAACACTATACGTGGGATCAAATAGTAACGGGGCTACTCCCTGCATGACGAACATTCTCATTCTGAATTTTCATTCGTCGGCTAATGTTGGAGATCAAGCGCTGTTAGAAACTGCCGTGCAGCAGTTCCGTGCTGCCATTCCGAATGCGAACATTACCGTTGCGGTCAACGACGAAACCAGCCGCGTTCCACATTGTGACACCGTCCCTTCGCTATATGCGCTTTGCACGACCTTAGACCATGCGCGTGGTATACAGTGGCGCTTGTTCCCTCTGATTTGGTATCTACTCTCATGCCTCCCGCTCGCATTTTTGCTGCGTTTTACTAAGCTCAACTTAGGAGGATCAAAGCGGCAGCGCCAACTTCTAAACGCTTACCATCAAGCCGATTTTGTCGTGAGCTGCGCTGGCGGCTTTCTGTACAGTAGCGGCAAAGTTGGGCTGCCACTACGTATTTCGCTGTACACATTTTGGCTTGCCTTTGCCAGCGGAAAGCTACTCTACATTCTGCCGCAGTCGATAGGCCCGCTTTGGCGACCGCGCGACCGCTGGATTACCGCCGCAACACTAAGACGCGTTAGCATCATCCAAGTCCGTGATCGGCAGAGCGAGACATTAGTCCAAGAGCTGATATCAACTCACCCACAAGTACAATTTCTAACTGATCTAGCACTCGCATACACCCCGGACGAAACTGAGCCAGCAGTTACCTTTGAACGCCCAAAACCCTGGATCGGCGTCACTGTCATCGATTGGGGTGGACAAAATAAACGCTTCCAACGACAGCCTGCATTTGAAACAGCCGTTGTACAGAGCCTCAACACAATTGGCCGCGAGACCGGTGGAAGTGTCATTTTTCTACCGCAGGTCACTGGGCCGACAGCCAATCAAGATGACCGCATTGTGGCGCAGCGCATTGCCACTCAATTAGATGTGCCACATCAGGTTGTCACTGAGACGCTCTCACCAAGTGCGCTGCATCACATTTATGGGCAGCTAGACTGCCTGCTCGGCACGCGTATGCATAGCGTCATCTTTGCCGTGTTGCAAAGCGTTCCCTTTGTGGGAGTCGCTTACTTGCCCAAACTCTTTGGATTTGCCAAACAGCTTGACCTGAATGATTGGATTATTGCCATTGAAGATGTCAAGGCACATGACTTAGAAAAGCGCTTGCAAGCAATCTTACAAAAGCCTGAACAGCATCGCGAACGTATCAATGCGAAGTTACTGGAGCGCCGCAACATTGCGACAACAGCTTGTGCCAACATAGTGCAACACTGGAATACTCACAATGAATGACCAACTGCACGTTGTGTTGTTAGTCGCGGACTTTGACACCGAAAACACTGGCGGCCTCACTCGGTTCGCAGAAGCATTAGCCTATGCTTTGGATAAAGAGCAATTCAAAGTCACGTTGCTTGCCCTTTGGCAACGCAACACAAACGTAGAGCGAAAACGCATTGCCCGGCTGACGCAAGATGGGTTCAATCCGGTCACGCTAGCAAACTTCGATGCGCAGTCCCCCTATAGAGCCTTCTTCAAAGCCTTCCAGAAGTTACCCGAAGTTGTTCATCAGCTTCAACCTGACCTGATCCACTGTCACTCTGAGTTTGGAGAAATTGCGCTGGTATTTTTGAAATTGCTGCGTGGGTTGCACTGTCCTGCCTTACGCACCGCACATAACTTCGAGTGGAAAAAGCGCCCGCTACGACGGGTACTACTGTCGCGTTTCGCTTATTTATGGGCATTTACAGCGGAATATGGCGTTTCAGAACAAATAGTAGAGACCCTCAATCGGCGTTGGTTTGCATCACGCGCTAAATACATTCCCAACGCAGTGAACCTGCGCCGCTTTGTAAATGCAAGTCCAGACTTGGACAGGCTAGATCAATGGCGCGTAAAACCGGACACACCATTGATTATGAGTATTGGTCGGCTCACACCACAAAAGGGATTTCCAGATCTAATTGAAGCTGCCAACTACATTAGACAGGTTATTCCTGAAGTGCGCGTTTTGATCATTGGCGAAGGACCAGACCACGCTGCGCTACAAACGCAAATTGAAGCCGCTGATTTGCAAGACCATATCATCCTAACGGGCACACAATCTCAGATTGAAACGCTACTCCCCTGTGCAACACTGTATGTTTCGAGCTCACATTGGGAAGGATTACCGACCGTTATCTTAGAGAGTATGGCCGCAAACGTGCCCGTAATTGCCACGGATATTTCCGGCAACAATACACTCGTTCAACACGGTAAAACTGGCTGGCTTGTGCCTGTTAACAATCCAAAGGCATTAGCAGAGCAGATCGAAAACGCGTTAACGCAATCTCCGTCACACCGCCTCATAACGCAACGGGCGTTACAACACGCCCAACAATTTGATATTCAGCGCATCGCAGCCCAATACGCGACTGAATATAGGCAGAATATTGCGTGAACACCACCAAGCTTTTGACCCAAATTGGAGCGGCACTTTCTGGTGCAACGCTGCACAGGCTTGCCAGTCTGATCGCAACGCTGGTCGCTGCACAGCTCTTGCCAACAGCCGAATTTGGGCAACTGATTGCGATCTTAGCCTTACTCCAATTGACCGGTATCTGTTTCGATCTAGGGCTTGAGCTATGGTTACTTCGCCAGCCTGATCCCAATTCGGCATTTCAGACCGTGCTCCCACTGCGTCTGTTAGGCGGTCTAGTATGGATTGTTGTCGTTCTAATTCTTGCGCGCGTCTTAGATCCAACAATCTATACGATGCGATTGGTCGCAATCGGCGCACTCTTTATTTGGTTAGAAATTCTGCTCAACACCTACTTCGCTTGGTTCAAGAGCCAGATCAATAACGCCCGCATTTTTGAAACAGCCATCATCACTGCCACGTTGACAACAATCACAACAGTTGGATTATTTGCGCTTCAACAAGTGACTATAGAGCTTGTCATCTGGACTCGTATTCTGCCGCTGATCGCCGGTCTGATTTTTGCAATCTCAGCTAGCCCAAAGCAACGCCTACAGTTTATTTGGCAAGATCTATTCGCAGTTCTGAAGCAAACGCCCCCCTATGCTGCCTCTGTATTGCTCGCAGCCGCATACACCTATGCAGACATTACGATTATTGCCAGCACGTTAGGAACGACTGCTGTTGGACACTATGGCTTGGCCACGCGAATTTTGACAGCACTGTTTATCATCCCAAATGCGATCCACACAGTAATGGTTCCGGTTATTGCAAATGCAGAAGGGAATGCCTCACATCAGCGCACCAATTACAAGAGCCAACTTATGGTTGGCGCAGCGCTAGCTGCAAGTCTGTTACTTTTAGCCGTTATTGGCAGCACCGTTGGGCCAGAAAAATATCAGCCTGCTGCTAACCTGCTACTTTGGCTAAGTCTCATTATGGTGTTCCGGGGCGTTAGCTTTGCAGCAGCCACAAATCTGGTGGCACACAACTGGCAATCAAAGCGCGTGTGGGTGCAAGCGATCGTGGCAATTTTCAACATCGTGTTGACATACTTAGCGGCACAGCAAGGCTCCCTTGCGGGCGTTGCGCTGGTTTATTTAGCCAGCGAAATCTGCTTAGCCGCAGGCTATTTCTCGCTCGATAAACGTCTGCAACGGACCCTTTCGTAGTAAGTTGGTTAGGGTTTGTTCACAACGTTTCACGGAATTTGTGAAACTAGACTCTTTGTGCTACTCTACTTCCAAACTAAGCAACGGTACAAACATTGCACGAGTCAATTCAAAGCGTCCGTAAATAAACCTATTTAGACGTTAATTGATCAGTTTCTTACGCTGTGCTCAAGAGTCGCTTTATTTAGAAAGCACGGCAAATCACAATCCTTATTTTTGAATATGAAGAAAAATGCTGCCATTCGTAGTTTGGCGCTCATGAGCGCGTTTCTGGTTTTTAGCCTGATGCTGACCGGCTGTTTTGCAAATCCATTTGCAAATTCTGCGGCAGAAGGGGATGAAACCAGCGTGTTCGATGCTGATTTTGAAAGTGCTGACTTCGAAGCTGAAGACTTAGTTCCACAAACCGAAGTCGCGCCAACCTCTAGCGCCGCTGATGAAGACGACGCCACAATGGAAGACGATGCTTCTGAAAGCAGTGACGACATGGATGGCGGCGAAATGATGGACGACTCTGACGATGCAGAGTCAGATGCCGACATGGCCGAGGACGCTGATGCTGACGACGAATCAATGGCAGAAGAAGAGCCTACAGATTTGCCAACCGTCATGGTGCCAACCGCAGAATCAGAGGACGATGCGGATGATGCAACGCCGCAACCAGCCACGCAGACCGCAGAAGCTGTCATTGAAGCTGAAGAAGACAACGAAGGCGATGCCATTGGCGGTGAAGAAGCAGACGCAGAAAGTGGCAATGAAGACGGTGCCGACAACGTCATTACGGCCGACCCAACGGCCTGTGAACACACCGTAGAAGCCGGGCAAAATCTGTTCCGCGTTGGGCTTGCATATAACATTCCTTGGGATGTATTGCAGTTGTATAACGCTCTACCAAACCCAAATACAATTCGCGTCGGTCAAGTCTTGCGCATTCCAAATCCGGGATGTGACTCTGCGCCAGCGGCCTCCACTGAACAAGGCGGTAGCGGCGGTGACTTTGATCACGTCGTTCAACTCGGTGAAAACTTGTTCCGCATAGGCTTGAAATACAACATGACGTGGGACATCCTCGTTGCAGCTAATCCAGGTATCGATCCTGACAACATCAAAGCCGGTGACCGCTTGTTGATCCCTGCCGGTGGTGTCGTCAACAATCCTGGCCCAGTGCCAACAGCAACACCAACGGCCGCAGCGCAAGTATCTACAGCTACGCCAACAGCGGCGGTTGCAATCATTACAGCAACCCCAACCACAGCCAGCGGTAACAATACTGCCACAGCAACGCCAACGCCTGACACCCCAACAGGCACGGTCGGCGTCGATGATATTGAAATCTCAGATACCGGCGTACACGTTGTCCAAGCCGGTGAAACCTTGTCACTGATTGCACAGGCCTACAACATCCCACTTGATCAATGGATTGCTGAAAATCCGGCAGTTGACGATGCAAACACCATTTTTGTGGGTCAAATTCTGGGCGTTCCAGGCAGCGACACAAGTGGGCCAGTCATCACTGCCACTGCCGATGTCATTAACACGCCGACCTCAACGGCGGCAGCCGCAACAACTGAAGCAAGTACTGCAACGCCAACACCTGAGGACGCAACCGCGACCACAGAGCCAACCGCAACGGATGAGGCAACTGCGACCGCGACAGAAGCCGCGACTGCCACCAACACGCCTAATACAAGCAGTAGCACGGCAACAAATACACCTGCACCAACGGATACCAATACCCCAACGGCTACAGCGACAACTGGGCCAACGGCAACAAATACACCAATCACGCCAACCGCTACTAACACGTCAACACGGACACCAACGGCGACGAACACACCGGTGACGCCAACATCAACGCCGACAAACACCAATACACCGACGTTGACAGCACCACCAACGACGCCTGCCCCAACCGCAACGGCTGGCGGCTAACACGTAGCTACTTACGAATAGAAAAACGCCTGTCCACTATTTTGACAGGCGTTTTTTATTTCTCCGCATGGACCTTAGTAAGCGCTGGCATTACTTCAAACACTACTGGCTGAAGCAGTACCCACACCAGTTTCCAACACATATTCGGCAAACGTGGCGCTCCGTCAAAAGCCAGCGACTAACGTACTTGAATCATCAACGGCTTGA
>JAHDIM010000117.1 GCA_020630805.1 Anaerolineales bacterium | reverse complement strand
TTGGACTGAGTGCAGCGATCACCGCTTTTGTCGCCGCGCAGCTGATCTTTGCTGCCGTCATGGATCACTTTGGCTGGCTGGGCGCAGAGCAATCTTCGCTATCAATTAGTAAGTTGATCGGCATTGCGGTTCTGCTGCTGGGCACTTGGATGATTTTGAGGCGGTAGATCCTAATGCGTAATACTTCGGCTTCTCTCAGTACAAGCGTGTAAGATGTAAGGAGTGATGTCGTTCGCGGAGAGCTACTATAGTTGCCTAGCCTCATAAACGCGCTTACGAATTACACGTTACACATTACTTCCCATGGAAACGCTTTACCTCGACGGTCTCCCATCTGGCATTCGCACGGGTGCAGTCTTCAAATTGCTCATTGAGCAAGGCCGGATTGATCGCGCCCAGATCGGAAATATCACGATCAATGATGGCGCTGCAACGGTCTCCGTTGCAGACGGTACCGTCACGCGTCTGGTCAAATCGCTAGCAGACGCAAACCTCGATGGCCGTCAGATCCGTGCTTGGCATGATCTGCAAGCCGTGCGCCCAGAACATTTCGACAATTTGCTCGCTTGGCTAGCATTTGAGGCCGATGCCGAGCGCTCCGAAAAACGCCAGACCCAAAACGTCAGTCGCTCACTGACGCGGCTTGTGATCCGTAGTGAAGAATATGGCGTTGGCGGACGAATATTGTTGCAACTCGCGCCAAAAAATCAGAGCTTGCAACTGCCGTGGACCAGACTTTCAGTCGGCGCACCGATCCGACTGGTCGAAGAAGATCAGGTTGATGCGAAGAATTGGCGTGGAGTCATCAGTGCCCTCAATCGAAAGCGGGTTGAGATTGCGCTTACCCAATTCCCCGAAACCGACGCAGATACCTTCAGATTGCAATTCGCAAGTGACGCGATTTCGCGCCAGCGCATGGAGCGTGCGTTGCACATGGCGTCTTCTGCGCGCACAACGCGGCTGGCGGAATTGCGCAATATCTTGCTTGGCGAACGGGAAGCTTTGTTCCGTCCAGTGACGCTCAGCGCCATACAGCAACAGCATTTGGCAGGTCTAAACGCCGCCCAAAAAGATGCCGTTCAACACGCGCTCAATGCAGATGATGTGGCCCTGATTCATGGGCCGCCTGGAACCGGCAAAACGACAACAGTCACCGCAGCCATCATGGCACTGATTGCTGATAAGCAAAGTGTGATGGCCTGCGCCCCTAGTAATTTAGCGGTCGATAATCTCGCTGAAAAACTCATCGAACGCGGTGCAAAGGTTGTGCGTTTGGGGCATCCGGTCCGTGTGACTGACGCGGTGCAGTCTAATACCTTGGATGCATTAGTCGCTGATCATAGTGACTATCGCCAAGCCAAGAAAATTCGCAAAGATGCCGCTGGCGTGCGCCGTGAAGCGTTCAAGCAGCGCCGGACCCGCCCCGCGAAAGGCGAAAAAGCCGACCTGCATCGCGAAGCCGATGATCTGATTGATGAAGCGCGCCGCATGGAAGCCCAAGCAGTAGAACGCGTGTTAGATCAGGCCGAAGTGATTTTGAGTACGCTAACGGGCATCGACAGTGCCTTACTTGGCGACCGTCAGTTTGATGTCTGTGTGATTGACGAAGCTGGGCAAAGCATTGAACCCGCGAGTTGGATTCCAATTACGCGCTCGCAACGCGTGATCCTTGCGGGTGACCATCAACAGCTACCGCCGACGGTCTTGTCTCAAAAAGCATCTGACGCCGGTCTTAGTCTCAGTTTGCTCGAACGCCTGATGCAGCAAAACGGTGAACAGCTATCGCGTCAACTGACCGTGCAATATCGGATGCATGCGCAGATTATGGATTTCAGCTCGCAGCAGTTCTATGAAAACACGCTCGATGCTGATGCAAGAGTTGCTTCCCATCTGCTCACTGATCTGCAAAGCGTTGATCCGACAGAGTTGACGGAAACCGCCGTCACCTACATCGATACCGCTGGCGCAGGCTACGACGAACAACAGCCCGATGATGAAGTCAGTCGCAATAATCCAGAAGAAGCAGCGTTGACCGTCAAAAAAGTCCAACAGTTGCTAGATGCTGGCGTTGCGACAAGCAGTATTGCTGTGGTGACGCCGTATTCGGCCCAAGTCAGCATGTTGGCAGATCTTTTGCCAGACGGCATCGAAGTTGGTTCCATTGACGCCATGCAAGGCCGTGAAAAAGACGCGGTTGTCATTTCCCTCGTCCGTTCCAACACCGACGGCGAAGTCGGCTTCCTCTCCGAAACCCGCCGCATGAACGTCGCTCTCACCCGCGCCCGCCGCAAGCTCATTGTCATTGGCGATAGTGCGACGGTTACGGCTCATCCTTTTTATGCAAGCTTGGTGGAGTATTTTGAAAGTATTGGTGCGTATAAAAGTGTGTGGGAAGAGATGGAGTGGTAGAGAAGTAGTGCGTACTGCGTATTGCGTCGCGTGAGTGTAAATTTAGAAATACGCATATTGCCACGTTCAGTGATAAAAACACCTCTCGTAGAGACGTCCACGCTGTGGCGTCTCAGCGACTGTAACCGATAAAATTACACCCAAATTGTCGTTATATAACCACTGCATTCGAACGTCAACGATTCATCAAAATCAACATCCATGAAAAAGAAAAAACGCGTTGTCTACTCTTCTGATCTCGGCAAAATCTGCCCAGACTGCCGCCGACCGGAAAAATATTGCATTTGCCGCGAACGCGCCAAAGAAGCCAAACCTAAGAAAACAGATGGCATTGTTCGCGTGGGGCGTTCCACAAAAGGGCGCAAGGGTGCGGGGGTTACCGTTGTTACTGGACTGCCCCTCAGTGAAAAAGACCTCAAAGCCTTAGCAAAAAAGCTAAAAGCGAAGTGCGGTAGCGGTGGCACCATCAAAGATGGCGTGATTGAAATTCAAGGCGAACACCGCGATAAGCTGGTGGGGGAATTGGAGAAGTTGGGGTATACGGTGAAGAAGTCGGGCGGATAATGCGTAAGATGTAATTCGTAAACGCGTTCAGTGCTATGGCACATGAAGCAAACCTCCACGCGCCATAACCGAATTACGAATTACACGTTACGAATTAGTTCACCATCCCAATTGCCTGCTCAACAATCGGATAAATCCGATCCACAATAACAGCATAACCTTCCGCTGTTGGATGCACAAAATCAGCTTGATTGAGGTTCGGGTCGGCGGCCACACCGTCTAAGAAGAAAGGGATTAGCAGTGCGCCATATTTTTCTGCAATTGCAGGATACATTGCTGCGAATTCTGCAGTGTAGTCAGGGCCTAAATTTTGAATTGTCTGCATCCCCGCGACAATCACCACTGCGCCACTTTCGGTGTACTTGCGCACAATTTCGTCTAAGTTAGCTTGTGTGATCGCCAGATCTACGCCGCGCAACGAGTCATTGCCCCCAAGTTCTACAATCACAATATCGGGTTCATTTTGAAGTGACCAGTCGACGCGGGCCAGGCCGTTGGTCGTCGTGTCACCGCTAATGCCTGCGTTGATCACGGCTATGTTATGACCGTTTTGCAATAATTTGTTTTGCAGTTGCGCGGGATAAGACATGCTCGGATCAACGCCAAACCCTTCGGTGAGGCTGTCACCAAGTGCGAGAATTTTGATCGGCTCGGCAAGGGTAATGGCTTGAACTTCTGTACTCACAGTGGTGTCTTCAGGGGCAAGGGATGCAGGCGCAGCAGGGGCACTGTCGCTGCAAGCAACGCTAAAGAGGGCAATGGCGAAAAGGGCAATAAGGCGTTTCATAGGAATGTAAATGTGCCAGCCGGTGCAGATCAAACCGATTGCAGCCCGCTCGACAAAATGGATACCAATACTAATCTCATAACAAGGGCACTGCGCACAGGACCCTTTACGCCTTAACTATAAGCAGAGATTTCAAAGATAGTATTGAGATTCGATTAGCGTCCCTAAATAGATTGCCCAGATTTGATCTTAAATTTTGACCATTTTTACCGTCTACTAACCAATAAAGACAGGGAACGCGCTTCGCGTCAGAGGAGAAGGCCAAAGGAGTGCTCTCAACATGCTTCAGCATGTTTTCTAAATAACAGTAGATTTCAGTCTATGTGTTGCATCAGGTCTTCAATCGGTACATAGTCAATATCAAACCCAAAGTAACGCGGGCCTGAACAAGCCAAACCAGCTTCAGTGCGAAATGCTTCAAGTCCCTTCATCCCGACAGCAACAATTTCATCGCCTTCTGCAATCAAGGTGTTGGTCGTGCCAGCGCCCGTTGCTTTGTAAGCCAGCGTCACTAAGTCTGGGCTACACACCCAAGGTTTACCATCCAGCCAAGTGACGTGATTTTCGTTCTTGAGCCAAACCTCTAACGTGTGTCCTGTAAAGCTGCCTTGGCCTTCAATCGTGATCGTGCCAAACATGTAGCCATCGCGGTCTTCCCAGTCTTTCTTGGCGACAACGCCTTCAAATAAGCGCCAGCCATCTGTCACAGCTAACGCGGCATCAATCGGATCTGTACCGATTTCTCTGGCTTCACGGAGCGCTTTACCAATTGCAAAACATTTTGTGAGCGTGCCATGGACTAAGATGTCGCGCATTTCTGGCACCGGCAACAACGTCGATGCAATTGAGCAACCATAGAACCCAGCAACAGAAAGTTGCTTACCGATACGTTCCAGCATATGTCCATTTGGTACGGTCTTGACAATGACTGCACTTCCCCAAGAATCAACGCTGGAAAATGGCCAACTGGGTTTGTTGAACAGATACGGCGTGCCTTGTAATTCTTCAGGAACGGCACGCCCAGAGTAGTCGCCATCAACTGCTGGAATGCCTAAGCGGGCTGCCGCAATGAGCGGCAGTGGCGTGTTACTCGCACCAAGTTCTACTGGCACAATACAGTCGATGTCGCGGCCAACATAGTCGCCCAGTTCGGCAACAGCATGCGCCATGGTCTGGTCGCCCAATTTGTCGCCAACTTCCAACTGATGCTTGCGAATTTCTTCGGCAGTATCATCTGACTCTGGCGCAATTGATCCCATGTCGTAAACGGTGACAGAGAGAGCATCATCTGGTAAGTCAGCAGCATCAATCCAAGTCAGGTTGAGGCCATCTGCTAATGCTTGTGTCAATAACTTCATCCCCAATTCAACTGGCCCACCGCCACCAGTGCCCATAAACAGGCAGCCTTGGACAAAGTCTTCACAGTCTTGTAATGTTTCTAATTTTCCACTTGGCATTGGTAGTTGAATATTTTTAGGCTTGAATCCACGAAGGGTCCCGAAGAGAGGTTCCGGTACACCGTCTGCGCTTTTTATGCACAAACAGCTTATACCAGTTATGTGAAAAGAAGATTGTGCCTATCCAAGACTCTTTCGTGCTTCTAGCGACTTCGTCTCGTCTTCGACCCGGTGACTTCGTGGTTTATTTAGCGTCAGCCAACGCGTCAGCCGACTCTTGTAAGCGTGTTAGATCTGGCTGACCAAACTTATAAATTTTCAGAATGACAGTTGTGCGTGTGTCCTGCACACCTTCAATTTTCATGATCCGTTTGTGCAGCAGATTTACAAGGTGTTCATTGTCAATACAACTCGCGTCTACCATTAGATCATGCTCGCCTGCCACAGACGCGCAGTAGCCAATTTCTGGATAGGACAGCAATGTTTCTACTGCCGTTGGAATGAGTTGCGTCGGGCTAATCTTGATAAAGATGGTTGCCGTGACGTTGATCCCCGCAACTTTTGAATCCACCACGCCAATAATGCGCAGGGCACCTTGTTCTTCCAAACGCGCAAATCGATTGCGTACCGTGCCAGCGGAAACACCCAGCTCTTGCGCAATCTCTGTGAATGACTTGCGCCCATCTTCTACTAACATCGTCAAAATCTGATAGTCGATTTCGTCAAAGTTGGAGCGGAGAATAGGTTGCATAACGATTGAAAAGAGTGAATAAGCGTGAAATTCGTGCTGAATGCACAAGCAAAGGACAAGAAACAAGTTTCTGTATTGCGGTTTTTTCAGAAATAATATCAATTGATTGCGCTTTCTGCAAAAATTGGTATTATTTTTTGCGGAAAAAGTATTCCGCGCGGTCTGCGCTTCCCGCAATTATGGTTAACGATTTGAATAGCGCAAAAATAAACTTTGGAGAAGACTATGTCTAAGAAAAATATCTATATGCTCATGGTTCTTGGCCTGATCTCTGCATTCGTGCTCGCTGCTTGTGGTGGCGCTACCGTTGCAGACGCCCCAGCCGAGGAAGAAGCCGCTGACGAAGGTCCAAAGATCTTCACCTGGGTTGACCCAATCGATCCATTCGATATTGACCCACGCACAAGCTATGACGGTCAAGGTTTGCCAGTGATTGGTCAAGGCTACGAAACGTTGACGCACTACAATCCGCCAGGCAGTGAAGAAGAAATTTCACCAGAACTCGCAACTTCATGGGAAAGCGCTGAAGATGGCACCGTTTGGACCTTCAATCTGCGCGAAGGCGTTAAGTTCCACGATGGCGAAGACTTCAACGCAGAAGCCGTAAAAGCTTTGGTTGAAAACGTCCGCGACAGCGACTTTGCAACGTCATGGATCTTTGGGGCAATCATTGAAATTGAAGTGGTCGACGACTACACCATCAAATTCACCACTGAGTATCCATCTAAGCTTGACTTGGTTTTCTCAAGTGCATTTGGGGCTTGGATGGTCAGTCCAGCCGCATTGGGCAACGATGCAACTTGGTTTGCTGAAGGCAACAGCGCAGGTACCGGCCCTTACAAGATCGCAAGTCGTGAAGCTGGTGCTCGCATTGTCCTAGAACGCTTTGAGGATTACTGGGGCGGCTGGGAAGGCGACAAATTCGATACTGTCGTCTTTGAATATGTTGCTGATGCGACTGTACGTGAACAGATGTTGCGCTCAGGCGATGGCGATATCACCCGCGAACTTGACTTTGAAAACTTGGCCTCAATGCAAGAAGCAGATGGCGTAGACGTCAAGATTGAACCAGCTTACGTCAACCAATTCATTATGTTGAACAACGCCCGGCCACCATTGGACAACGTCATGGTGCGCCAAGCATTGACCGCTAGCTTCCCTTATCAAGACGTCTTAGACAACTTGGCAGGAGGCTTGGGTACGCCAGCAGGTGGTGCTATTCCACAATCGATGTGGGGTGCTGATGCTGACGCGGTTCAAAGCCAAGATCTAGAAAAAGCAGCGGCTTTACTTGCAGAAGCAGGTTTTGCAGACGGCTTTGAAATGGATTACTGGGCCTACGAAGGGAACCCAATCGATGAACAACTTGGCGAAGTCTGGGCGCCAGTCTTGCGCGAACTGGGCATTGAATTGAACATCACTGTGATTGACTTCAATGCGGCAATGGAAGCTTTCTGGAATGACCCAGCAACTGCCCACCACGCCGTGTCACTGAATTGGTTCCCAACCTACGTCACACCGTTCGATCCATTGTTCAGCCCATTCTCAACTGGCGAATACTTCAACATTGCTGCTTATGACAATCCTGATTTCACCGACACCTTGTTCTTCGGTGACGAACTGACTGCAACCGATCAAGCCGCAGCGATTGAACAATTCCAAATGGCTAACCAAATGTTGATTGACGATGCAGCGGCTGTGTTCGCATATGACTATCCACAAGTTTGGTACATGCGCAACGACATGGGTGGGTACTACTACAGTCCAGCCTACAGCGCACTGGTGAAGGTTTATAACCTCACTCGCTAAATCGCGCAGCGATTTAGCGTAATCGCTATCGCGTTCGTAATCGTAGTCGAGAAGACTTAGGTAACCCATACCCTAATCGATTACGACAACGACTACGATAGCGAGTGCCCCAAGCGAATAGCTAGGGCAAAAATTAGATGGAATGAAAGCCGCCACAGCTTTCATTCCATCTTTCCCGATCAATGTTAAGAATCAAAACAATACCTCAACTGTCACGATACTACGCATGAAACTGCCACTTCACTATAACCAAGACGACTTTATCCCGGCCTACAGCGGGATTGCGACTTTTATGGGCTGCCCACATACCCGTAACGTTGATGGCGTTGATTTTGCAGTGGTTGGTGTCCCCTTAGACAGTGGCGCTGCCAGCTGGCGCAGTGGCACGCGACAAGGTCCGCGCGCGATTCGGGAAAACTCACTCCAAATCTGGGGGCATAACCGTCATCTGAAGATCACGCCGCGCAAGGAATTTAACGTGATCGATTTTGGGGATGTGGTCTTAGAGCCGATCAGTTTGGCAGATGCGTCTGACAACATTGCCGCAACAACCAGTTTCATCATCAACAGTGGGGCGCAACAGCTCACGCTCGGCGGTGACCATTCGATTACCTATCCATTGCTACAAGCGCATGCTGAAAAATACGGTAAGTTAGCCGTCATTCACATCGACTCACATACCGACACTTATCAAGGTTTGGGCGAGCTAGAACACGGCAATCCGTTCTACTTAGCGATGAAAGATGGCTTCATTGATCCTGACGCCTACATCCAAGTGGGCATTCGCGGCCCGCAGTCTGAACCTGATGAAATGGAAGAAGCCCAAAGCATTGGGGCGCGCGTTGTCACAATCGAAGAATGCTTTGCGCTTGGCATACCCAAGCTTGTTGAGCTCATTCGGCAACATGTCGGTGACCGTCACGTATATCTCTCTTTGGATATTGACGGCGTTGATCCAGCCTATGCACCCGGCACGGGCACCCCAGAAGTTGGTGGTTTTACCAGCTACCAAATGTTGTGGCTGCTGCGTGGGTTAGTAGGTCTCGACATTGTGGGCTGTGATCTTGTTGAAGTCAATCCGCTCTACGATGCAGGCGCAATGACATCCATTTTGGCAGCGAACTTGGGCTTTGAGTTGTTGTGCTTGATGGGTGTGAAAAAGAGAGGGAGTTAGTTTGTACGTTTGTTGGTTGGCTAGTGAGCCTGCGGTTACACGCAGACCTACTAACAAACTAACAAACCAACCAACCCGCCAACTATGAATACTCGCCTTTCCGTCGATGTCGGCGGTACCTTCGTAGATTTTGTCCGTTTTGACGACCAAACCGGCGAAATCTCAATTGAAAAAGCACCTTCCGCGGGCAAACTGGAAGAGCAGTTTATTGCGGGCGTCAAACGCCTAGGCTTAGACCTCGCCGATGTGCGCACGATTGTGCACGGCTCCACACAAGTCATCAACGCCATTGTGCAAGAGCGCGGCGCAAAAGTCGGCCTGATTACGACTGAAGGTTTTCGCGACGTGCTTGAACTGGGACGCGGCAATCGGCCTGAAATCTACAACCTCTTTTACAAACAGCCTGTGCCATTGGTGCCACGCTACTTGCGCTATGAAGTGCCCGAGCGCTTAGACTGGCAAGGCAACGTCCGCACCGAACTCGATGAAGCTACTGCGCGTGAAGTGGTTAAGGCATTGGTCGCCGAAGGTGTAGAAGCCATTGCAATTTGCTTTTTGTTCGCTTACGCCAATCCCGACCATGAACGGCGGATGAAGGCGATTGTCGAAGACGAATTTCCTGACGGAATTGTTTGTATCTCTAGCGATATCGTACGCGAATGGCGTGAATTTGAACGTACCTCAACGACGGTCATCAACGCCTATACCCAACCACAAGTTGATAAGTACCTGTCTGCCTTAGAACAACGCCTCACCGCTGAAAATTACGCTGGTACGCTGAACATCATGCAATCCTCTGGTGGAATTACCACCAGCACGAATGCCAAGGTTGCGCCGGTACGGACGATCCAGTCTGGCCCAGCCGGTGGCGTGATTGGCGCAGCCGGATTAGGCGCGGCGCTAGGCATCGAAAACCTTGTCTCGGCAGATGTTGGCGGCACCACCTTTGATGTGGCGTTGGTTGTCAACGGTTCAGCCCTAGAGAAAAGCACCGAAACCATCAACCGCCGCCCCATTTTGCAACCATCGATTGACATTGTCTCAGTCGGCGCAGGCGGTGGCTCCATCGCTTGGATCGATGACGAGGGAGGCTTACGTATTGGCCCGCACAGCGCTCAGGCTGATCCGGGTCCCGTCTGCTTCGGTCTCGGCGGCACCGAACCCACCGTCACCGATGCACAGGTTGTCTTGGGCTATCTTGATCCTGAATACTATCTCGGCCAACGCATGCAGTTGGATAAACAAGCTGCGGCTAAGGTCATTGAAGAAAAAATTGCACAGCCGCTTGGCATTTCGCTGATTGAAGCAGCCAATGGCATTATTGAGTTGACCAACATGAACATGGCCCTCGCCATGCGCCAAATGACCATCGAACGTGGGCATGACCCGCGTGATTTTGCGTTTGTCTGCTTTGGCGGCGGCGGCGGCTTGTTCGTCAGTGCCTTGCTCGGTGAGCTCGAAATGCAGCAGGCCATTGTGCCAAACTATCCGGCGACCTTCTCAGCGTGGGGCCTGCTCAACGCTGACTTCCGTGAAGATGTAAATCAGACGATGGTCTTTCCAATGGCCGGGACGTCTGGTGCAGACTTGGCCGCAAAATATGCTGTGCTTGAAACCGAACTCAGCCAAGTTGAAAAGACGGCCACGCCTAAGACTCTGCGGTTTGCGGACTGTCGTTACCAAGGTCAAGAGCATACGGTCACGGTGCCGGTTGCAGACGATGACCTCTCGCAGCCAGATCTAAATACCATCAAACAACGCTTTGATGCCTACCATCAACGCGCCTACGCCCACAGTTTGCCCACACACAGCGCGGAAATCGTGAACCTGCGCGTGCGAGCGCTAGGTGTTACGAAAAAGCCAATCCTCAAGCCGCTGCCAGCAGCATCAGTGCCAGTTGCAGACACCCAAAAAGGTAGTCGCGCTATTTATTTCGCAGGCTCAGGTGAGCCAATTGACACGCCCGTCTATGATCGCGAGAAGATGCAACCCAGCCACGAGATTGCAGGCCCAGCCGTCATTGAAGAATGGACCAGCACAGTATTGATTCGGCCAAACCAAACGGTGCAAGTTGATCAGTACGGGAATTTGATCGTGTCATGAAATATCTAGCATCTATGTCCCCCGTCAACGGTAGGGCGCGGGTTGGCACCCGCCCTTCTCCGTATGCAAGCGAATCAACGCCATTGCGCCATACGCCGAATTGCGTCGATCTGAAGGATTCACACGATGGTTTGGGTGCCAACCCGCCCATACAGATGAATGCGTTTGGGCAAGCGAGGTGCGTAAATGCCTGATCCCATTACCATTCAAGTCATTCGCAATGCCCTGATTGGCGCAGCGAAAGAAATGCAAACCACCTTGGTCAAAACGGCGCATAATCCGCTGATTTATGAAGTGCAAGACTTTGGTGTCGCCATTACCAATGCCAAGGGTGAAC
>JAHDIM010000116.1 GCA_020630805.1 Anaerolineales bacterium | reverse complement strand
AGGTTTCGCATGCATTTGTCGCATTGATTTCTGAGTTTTTGTTGCGAAACACTTAAGTCATGCACAGGGCCAGCAAGGAAAGAGGCGTGTGAACTAGAGGCGCTGTAACAGTTCAGATCGCGATTTCGCAACAGGATCTAGCCCAAGTTGCATAGAGACTGCCAACACCCACGGTTGCGTCCAACCGCAGCGGGCAAGTACCTCGTCGTCTGCAAATACTTGTTCAGGCGCACCTTGGTGCAAAATCTGACCACTTTCAAGAACAATCACCTGATCTGCCCAGGCATATGCTTGGTCAAGGTCATGCGTCACGATGATAATGGATCGTCCTTGGGTCACAAGTTGGTCGAACAGCGCTAAGACTTGATGCTGAATCGCCATATCTAAACTAGCGAGCGGTTCATCTGCCACAATCAACTGCGGTTGCATCGCTAGCACACCAGCAATGGCCACGCGCATTTTTTGCCCCCCGCTCAACGTGTGGATTGGGCGTTCCAACAAATCAGTGATCTGCAGATCGGCTGCGACCTGATCAACGCGCTGTTGCACAGCGTCACGGTCTAGCCCAAGGTTAAGTGGACCAAATGCAATGTCTTCTTCAACGGTGGTTGCAAACAACTGATCTTCCGCATTTTGAAAAACCAGCCCAACAGTTTGCCGCAGCGAGCGCAGCCCTAGTCGGCTGTAATCCACTGCGGTGTCGTCGAACCGTACTTCGCCGCTGGTCGGTTGCAATATCCCGTTCAACTGGCGCATCAGCGTGGACTTTCCAGAGCCGTTGGGGCCAACAATCGCAATTTTCTGACCTTTAGGAAAGACTAGGCTAACGTCAGTCAGTGCTTGTGTGCCATCGGGATATTGGAATGAGACGTTGTGAAGACTAAGCATAGGAATTGTCAATATTCAACAGTCAATTCTCAATTGACAATTGCTAACACCAGTGTGCAGCCCAATGCAACAATAAGCAAATACGCAGGTTGATGAACGCGAACATTCCAGACCGGCATGTTCATTCCCCCCAGTCGCGCCTCCCAACTGGTATTTAGTGCATCCATCCGCTGATAGGTTCGGATAAACAAGCGTGCACCCAGTTGTGCGGCAGATCGCATGCCAGTGCGGTAGCTACTGTAGCCTAAACGCGACTGTTGCGCAGTGCGCATGGCTTGCAATGTTTCATATAAAGACCAGATAAACCGATAGGTCAGCAAGATGAGATCCACAAGCAAGTCCGGTGCTTTGAGCTTTTGTGCGAGGCGAATAAGGTCGTGTAATGGTGTGGTTAACGCTAGAAAGTTCAGACAAGCCACAGACGCGACGGATCGTAAAAGCAACTCGCCTAGAAATTGCAGCCCGCTTTGGGTAATTCCAATCCAGCCAACCCAAATATTAGACCCCCAGAGCGCATCCGCAGGCGCAGACTGCGCAGTTGTAAAGAGCAACGCCACCAAACTTACCGCAATGAACGTAGATTCCGCCAACATCACTTTAGACCATGTCGCAACGGTAACCTGGGCCCACAGCAGCGTAATAGCCGCCACAATGACCAGCGCAGTCACGCTTACAAACACAGAGTCAAAGCCCACAATTATCACAAGCATGCCAATGGCAAACAGCGCTTTATGCCCTGGACTAAAAGCGGCTGCACGTGACTGGTTCGCAATGCGGTCAAGGACGTTCATAGAAAAGTTGGCAGGTTTGTTCGTTTGTCAGTTGGTTAGTGGATCTTGGGTTATCTAAGCACACTACCCAACTAGCTAACTTACAAACCAATTCACTTCGCGCGTGACCCGCGCCAGTAGCCCAGCACGTAGAAAATAATGGCAGAACCAATCACAGCTTGGGTAACGAACAACAGACTCTCAACTTCTGGGCTTGGTGGCGACCAGAAGAATTCGAACCATGGTTGATAGTCAAGCGATTCAGAAATAACATCTACTGCAATGGCATCATTGCCTTCAAACTCAGTGCCGGTGAGAAAGGTATACGGGATCACCACAATCGCAAGGACGATGAGCCACATGATCCAATTTGGGATTGTTTTTTCGTTTTCCATAGTGTTATGCCGTCAATAATTGGGTCTTTGCAACTTCTTGCGGAGCTTGCTTCATCAGCGTTTGCACCATAATTACGGTCAACGCGCCCTCACCGATTGCAATTGGAATCTGTGAGGCTGCAAACAAGGTCATGAAGCGTGTCAATCCACTGACAAACCCATACTCTGGCGCAAAATTGATTGCCAGTTGCAGGGAAGTAATCGTGTAAGTGCTGATGTCCGCCATGAACGCGCCTAGGAAAACCGCCAGCCAGAGTGGTGCATTTGCACCGCGCAAACCTTTATACACAGCATAGCCAATAAATGGACCGGCAATCGCCATGGAGAACGCATTAGCACCCAAAGTCGTGATGCCGCCATGGGCAAGCAACAACGCTTGGAAGATCAACACAATGGTTGCCAAAACAGGCATCACCCACGCGCCAAACAACATCGCGCCCAGCGCGGTTCCAGTCGGATGAGAACTAGACCCAGACACTACCGATGGCATTTTCAAAGCAGATAGCACAAACACAAACGCCGTGCTCAAGGCCAACATCATGCGCGTTTCTGGATTGTTACGCACCAGTTCACTTAGCTTACGATACGAAATAATCCAAAATGGAATACAGACTGCCCACCAAATTGCGGCCCATGTCCGGGTTAAGAATCCGTCTGCAATATGCATTTCCTGCGGCGCTGCACCGACCGGACCAGCAAACATCAGCACAATAATGCCTGTCAGCGCGGCAATAACAACTAGCTTTCTAAAAGAATTCATACTTAAAAATCGGTAAAAAAAAAGCCATCTCGCAGATGGCAGTAGATGACACAAAATGTCAGGTGCAACCGTCTCCTTGTTTCGCGAAGGTCGTTTGGATCCGTGGCTGGCATTCGGACTTCAGCCAATGGCTGTTACCGTAGCGCGCCTGTACTGGATTTTCACCAGTTTCCCCAGCAATTGCGCTTAGATCAAAAAATCAAAATCACGCAACCTTGACACGTTTGTTGTTTGTCAAGATTTTATCGCAGAAAGTCAGGTTCAACTATTTTTTGAATCTTAGAAAACGGATAACAACATAACAGTCCGTCAAAAGCGCAACTTTTACGGTTAGTTACCGATGCGTAATCACGAAAATTGAGATGTCACTTTGCCGAGGATCTGAACTGAAGATACCGTCCCGAAATGTCGGCTGTCAGTGCTTTCCGCCCGGTTTAGGCCCACCACGAAAATCTGACCGCTTGGCTCTACAGTCAAGACTTGTTTGACCATCTCATTCTTACGGTTTCGCGGATCTTGCACCCAGACAATATCATCTGGCTGGATCTTGGCATTGACATATGCCCTAGGGTCAATGAGTATTTCATCCCCCTCCCGCAGCAGCGGCAACATCGAACGGCCCTTGATGCGCCGTCGGACACGCCGTCTTAAAAGAAAAAGCAGCAGTTCTTTGAAACTGCTGCTTTTAATCGTTTGCATGGTGTGCAGCTAACAGCCATCAGCTATCAGCCATCAGCATCCTAGCTAGCGGTTTGCCAAGGGCGGTCTTGACCCTTTGCTGCCCAGAACATGTTGTGAATGTCTTCCACAGCTGCCATCAGGGCATTTGCGCTGTCCAAGCTAACGTGAACTTTGCATTCTGAGCACAACTTTGCTGCTTTCCAGAACTTGTCATGCAAGTCTGGGTTGGCTTCCAAGTGAGCTGGCTTGAAGAAGTCAGTCCACAGAACCAACAAGTGCGTCTTGGTTGAATGTGCTTCTTCTTCTTTGATAGCGATATAGCGTGACATCGTGTTGATGGTTTCGTGGCTGTTGTCGCTAGGGTCTAGAGCCAAGATTTTCTTGGTCATTGACAAGACAGCTTCTGCGTGAACACGAGCTTGTGCTGGATCGTAAACGCCACATGGGCCATCACAGTGAGCGGCAACGTCTTTTGCTGGAATCAGCGTGCTAATAATATTAGTCAACATAAGGGTCTTCCTTTTTGAGAATGAAATTTCGCAGGCCACATGACCTGTTGTTTTCCTAAATGAATTCTAGCGATTTAGAGTTAGAGTGTCAAAAAGAAGATAGAGATAGCGTAACGCGCTACTAGCGGCTTCACCTTGTTTTCAACACGACAAGCTCAGCACAAGTTGGCGCTAGAGACAGAGCCAGATCAGATTCTCTATGCTAGCTTACGACAAAGGCCAGAGCGAGGCGTTCCTCTGTGTCTGTCTCTCTACTCTTGCTCTTACTCACATCCTTGCTAGAATCAGGTCAATGACTGGGACACAAAAAATCAACCTCCCCGCTACGGTGCTAGACGCTGTCGGCGATTATTCATATCAGGTACAGTTGCCAAACGGGCATACCTTTATAGGCACCCGTGCTGGCGATGTGCGCAAAAACGACATCACGCTCCGCACTGGCGATGAAATTATTGTCGAGATGACGCCTTATGACATGAGCAAAGGCCGCATCATCGAACTTACAAAATCACAGGATTCAAAAATGACGTTTCGTATTGAAAAAGACACCATGGGGGAAGTCCAAGTCCCCGATGAAAAATATTGGGGTGCCCAAACCCAACGCAGTTTGCAAAACTTCAAGATCGGTGGCCAAACCATGCCGCGCGAAATTGTGTATGCATTTGCCATTCTAAAGAAAGCAGCAGCGCAAACCAACGCTGAACTTACAGACTTTTCCGCAGAAAAAGCAGCGGCCATCGGGCAAGCCTGTGACGAAGTTCTCGCTGGTAAATTGGATGATCAATTCCCATTGGTCGTTTGGCAAACCGGCTCTGGCACCCAAAGCAACATGAACGTCAATGAAGTTGTGGCAAACCGCGCAACTGAAATTATGGGGGCAGACTTCCGCGAAGAGAAATTGGTCAAGGCCAATGACGATGTCAACAAGAGCCAAAGTTCAAACGACACCTTCCCAACTGCCATGCACATCGCGACGTATTCAAAAATCGTGGAAGAAACGCTGCCAAAAATAAAATTACTGCATGACACATTGGACGCCAAAGCAAAAGCATTCATGGGCGTGGTCAAGACGGGTCGCACCCACCTGATGGATGCAACCCCAATCACCTTGGGTCAAGAATTCAGCGGCTATGCCACCCAGTTAGAACGCGGAATGGAAGCCTTGACCGATAGTCTCCAACGCGTGCGCGAATTGGCGCTTGGCGGGACGGCAGTTGGGACCGGCCTCAATACACCTGAAGGCTATTCAGAAAACGTCGCTGCAAAAATTGCAGACCTCACCGGCCATCCATTTGTGACAGCGGCAAACAAGTTTGAAGCCCTTAGTGCGCATGACGCAATGGTTGAAATTAGCGGGAGCCTCAAGCGCGTTGCTGTCAGCATGATGCACATTGCCAACAACATTCGCATGTTGGCCAGTGGCCCACGCACCGGTATTGGCGAAATTGTGTTGCCAGCCAACGAACCTGGCTCATCCATCATGCCGGGCAAAGTCAACCCAACGCAGTGTGAAGCCATGACGATGGCAGCTGCGCAAGTCATCGGCAATGATATGGCAGTCGCCGTTTCCGGGACGCATGGCCAGTTCCAGCTCAACGTGTTCAAGCCGGTCATGGCTTATAACGTGCTCATGAGCGCCCAACTGATTGGGGATGCTTGCCAAAGCTTCAATGACAACTGTGCCGTTGGGATCGAGCCAAACCGCGCGGGAATTGATGACTTGGTCAGCCGCAGCCTGATGCTTGTCACCGCACTAAATACAAAAATTGGCTACTACAAAGCCGCAGAAATTGCGCAAAAAGCACACATAGAAGGCACTACGCTCAAAGAAGCAACCTTAGCGCTGGGTTATCTGACATCGGAAGAATTTGACGAAGTCGTTGTCCCAAGCAAAATGGTGGGTAAACTCTAAGTTTCATTTTCGACTGACTTTAAAGTCAATCTGAAAAGGCCACGTCTCTGTAACCGGAGATGTGGCCTTTTGTATTTAATCCCACATTCTGCACAGGCTACGCTGTCTCCTTCCCAGAAGTAAAAGCATAACTCTCCCTGAGGACATGACCCTTTAGCGACTTATATCTAAATACTAACAGTTTCAAAACATTGCTTTTATCGACGTATTTTTGACAGCGATCTACCATAAAACCAGCGTGGCTTTTGTAGATCAACCCAAGGTCTGATTTATGTCACGCGAGACACAACGCGCTATTTCAATACATGTTTCAACGTAGGTATTTACAAAATATGAAAAGACTCAGACCCTTTTCCTCATATACTCGCTTTCAACTCCAGCCGCTTACCAATAGCTATGTCAAGCTAACGCTAAGCGGTATTTTGTTATTTGCGGCACTTGTCATCACCCAACAAGCCTATTCTGCTGTTGGGCTGCAAACCCCACAAGCCGTTGGTGCCTACTTGGATGGCGTCTTCCCTGAAAAAAGCCCTGGCTCTGCGGAAGGCGACTGGGTGCAGGTCAATTTCTTCCCAGACCTCACCTTTGTCGAACCCATCCGCATTGTGGAACACCCAACCGAAAACAAGCTGGTTGTTGTCAGTAAAGACGGCACCGGTTGGACGGTCACACATGAGTTTGGTGCAACCGACAAAACACAATTCTTTGACATTAGCCCCATCATGCATGGGAAGTCTGGCGTTGGCGAAGGCGGCATTAGCGACATTGTCTTCCACCCAGAATTTGGGCAAGCAGGGTCACAAAATGCGAACTATGTCTATATTTCGTATCGCTGGTCACCAACACAGTCTGGCACGTTTTCAGGCAGCCCAACAGCAGATGGCTACAACCGTCTGTCTCGTTTCTCTGTGGTCAATGGCACGGTTGCCCTGAACACCGAACTCGTGATGATCAACCAGTTTGATCGACAACAGTGGCACATTGGCATGGATATGTTCTTTGGCGATGACGGCTTCCTGTACATTTCCTCTGGCGATGAGGGCAACTGCTGTAGCAAATTCTACGCAACCCAACGTTTAGATGGCGGTTTATTCAGCGGGATTTTGCGCATTGATGTCGACCAAGACCCAACTAAGAGCCATCCCATTCGTCGTCAACCGACGCACTTAGAAAAAGATCCCACCACGAACGGTGCCGCTTGGCCACCTTCGTACACCCAACACTATTACATTCCAAACGACAATCCATTCTTAGATGAAACTGGTAACAATCTGGAAGAATTTTTCAGCATTGGTTTGCGGCATCCATGGACGATTTCGCGTGACGCCGCCACCGGCAACATTTGGATCGCTGACGTAGGTCAGGCTTCAATGGAGGAGGTCAGCATTGCCCGCAAAGGTGACAATCATCAGTGGGGGTATATGGAAGGGACAGTTGCTGGCGTGATTGACCGACCCGCGACCATCATTGGGAATGAAGCGCCGCCAGTGTTTGCATATCCGCGCACTGAAGGCCAAGCCGTGATTGGCGCTGGTGTCTATCGAGGTGATGTTTACCCAGAGTTGTTTGGAAAATATCTGTTTTCAGACTTTATCAGCGGCAAATTGTGGACGGCGACCCAAAGTGGCACCGGTTACACCGTTGAACAAATTGGCACGGTCAGCCCCGGTTTCCCCGCTGGTGTGAACTCATATCTCATGGACAGCAAAGGTGAAATCCTGATGGCAGTGACCGCCGGTGGATTAGCCGACGGTGGCACGATTGAAATGCTCACTCGTGCAGCGGATGCAGTGGCAGCGCCAGAACCACCGGCTACACTGTCTGAAACTGGCGCCTTTAGCGACATGCAAAACCTAATCGCGCGCGATGGCTGTATTCCATATGATATGAACGCCCCGTTCTGGTCAGACAATGCGCTGAAGTCACGCTGGATGTGTGTGCCAAATGACGGCTCTTACAACACTGCCGCAGAACAGATTGGCTTTTCTGAAGATGGCAACTGGACCTTCCCAGAAGGGACTGTGCTCATCAAGCATTTTGAACTGTTGACGGACACTGCTAATCCGAATTCCAATAAGCGCCTTGAAACGCGCTTTATGGTGCATAGCGAAGACGGCTACTACGGTGTCACCTATCGTTGGGATGAGGCCGGACAAGAAGCCTATTTACTGACCACTGGCGAACAAGAGCAATACACCATCCAAACCCCAACTGGGTCTTATGAGCAAGTGTGGGAATTTCCTGCTCGCGGCCAATGTTTGGTGTGTCACAGTAACGTTGCTGGTGGCGTGCTGGGTCCCAAAACACGTCAACTCAATGGTGACATTTTGTATCCGTCTACTGGCTTAGTCGGCAACCAAATTGAGACATTGAATGCATTGGGCATGCTCAACCCGCCTATTCCAAACAACCAAGTCGCTGACTTCCTCGATAACACGCTCACCTCGGTGGACCCACTGGATGAGTCTGAAAGCATTGCCGCTCGGGCACGTGCATACATCGATACCAACTGTGCCTACTGTCACATGCCGGGCGGCGTTCGGGCCAACTTTGACGCCCGCCTGACCACCCCATTTGAAGAACAAGGATTGGTAAATGGGGCATTGGTCGAATCTTTGGGCATCAACAACGAAGCGGTGATTGTGCCGGGCGACCTCGCTGCTTCAATCTTGTATCACCGTGCGAATAGTGCTGGTCAAGACTTCACTATGCCGCCAATTGCCAAAAACTTAGTGCATGAAGACGGTATGGCTGTCCTCGCAGAATGGATTTTGGCACTTGATGCGTTTGAGGTTGGCAATGACACCTCAACCGGCGGCGGCTTTATTGACGGTCACCACCCAAGTTTGTATGTCAACGAGCAAGATGTCTTCATTCACGACAATGAAGCCGGCAAACTCTATGTCCGAGATTTCAAATTCTATGCTCAGCGCTTAGGGAATCCTGTCACGCCCCTTGTCCTGCGCCAAGATGCGGAAAACGCGTTCACGGTCCTCGCGATTGGAACCACGCGCACCCAAGCGGAGTATGCCGTCGGACCCAACACCTTTGCATTTAGTGACACCCAAGACATTGTTTTGAACTTAGACGCGGGCGACACCATTGTCATCGGCTTTATGGATAGTTACCCAGACGGCAGCGGCTGGGGCGCGGGAACCGTCATTCCAGCGGAAGCAGGGAATGGCAACTCTCAAGATGAAATTTGGGCCCTGTTACCCGCCCCACTAATGGGCCAAGCACAAGGCTTTGTCCCTAACCGAGACACACCAAGTGTGGCCGTCAACCAAAGTGTCGCAGCCACCAATGCAGGCAAAGCGCTCAACGAATACGCTAACTTACGGCGCAGCTATAAATTTGCAGTGACGTTTAGCTTGAGCAACGGCGCCGACAACACCAATGCGGGTGCCGGCCCTGAATTTGTCAACGGGTCATTTGAAACCCCGGTTGTCACAAACTGGACGGCTTATTCAGCTGCGAACGCCATTCAAGGCTGGACCATCACCAGTGGTAGCGTGGAAATTGATCGCATGCCGTGGCCTGCGTCTGAAGGTGAACAATCCATGGATCTAAGCGGTGATGCACCCGGCAGCATTGAGCAAACCGTGAGTGGCTTTGTTGAGGATGCAATTTACGAACTCCGGTTCGACTATGCCGCCCACAAAGACGCTGAAGTTGCGAAGTCTGTTGACATCAGCATTGATGGCCAAGTCATTCAGACAATCACTGCCGCTGTCACGCAAAAGGTTCCAAACTATCAGACCGCCGCCATTGCATTCACTGGCCCAGCCGATGGCAACTTGACATTTGCATTCAACAGCCTTGGGAACACCTCCAAAGGTCTGGTTATTGATGATGTCCGCACGGTTCTGATCGAACTCCCGAACAATGGCATGCCGCCGACAGAAAGTAGCTGTGTCACGGGTCAAGACAACTTACTCATCAACGGTAGTTTTGAACTGACCACGCACCCAGACTTTGACTCTGCTGCGGCGCTGGTCGCCGCACTGGGCAAAACCCATCAAGGTATCAAATTTGTTGACAAGCATCCAGACACAGATTTCCCCGGTTGGTTTACAACGGGCGGCATTCCACTGCAACAAGGTGGTGTCTCACAAGGTGGCACGCTGGAACTAGGGCTAGACGGCTTCTTAGGTGCCAACACTCCTGACGGCGACGTATTCGTCGAAATGGATGGCAACAATCACAACCAATTGGTTGCTGTCACACCGGGGCAAGTTTTGACGTGGGAATTCACCCATCGTGGTCGTAACGGGACGGATACCGTCAGCATTGCGCTTGGACCAGTTGGCAACCAAACGGTGGTGGACACGGTGTCTTCACCGAATACGAACTGGGTCACCCATTCTGGAACCTACACTGTTCCAGCCGGTGTCACAGAAATTCAACTCACGCTGACACCAGTTGCGGCGTCAGACGGTGATATTGACTCATCGCACCTGCTGGATGACGTCAAGCTCTGTGTGAGCGAAGACGACCCAACGCCACCAACAGGTGACAATTTGTTGACCAATGGCTCATTTGAAGCCCCAGTCGTCACGAATTTCACAGTCTATACAGAGTCTAATGCCATTCCAGGCTGGACAATTACGGCTGGCAGCGCCGAAATTGACCGGGCGCCATGGCCAGCCGCTGAAGGCGAACAGTCAATGGATCTGAGCGGTAACGCCTCCGCAACAATTGAACAGACCGTAAGCGGCTTGCAAGCAGGCGCAACGTATGAGCTGTTCTTCGAATACAGCATCAACAAACATGCGGTCACAACTAAATCTGCAGAAGTCCTAATCAATGGCGCTGTCGAACAAACGATTACGGCAACGCAAGCCGATGCACCACCGAACTACCAATCGGTAAGCATTGAGGTGGTTGCGCCAGCCAATGGCGAAATTACTGTCGGTTTCAAAAGCCTAAGCCCTGACTCGAAAGGGGTCGTCCTAGACAATGTCCGCTTGGTCTTTGTCTCTGGCGGCACAACGCAAGCTTGTACAACGCCAACCAATGTTGCCGCTCAAGGCACAGCCACTCAGTCTTCAAATTGGAATGGAAACAAATTCCCGGCTGTATTTGCCATCGACGGCGACCTAACAAACTTCACACACACTGCGCGTGGGCAAGCCAACCCAAGCTGGGAATTGGCGTTTGAGGCAGACTACACCTTTGACTCAATTGTGCTGCACAACCGCTCAAACTGCTGCGGGTCACGCTTCAGAGACATTACGGTCTCTGTGCTAGACCAGAACGGCGCTGTTTACGTGTCACCTTTGCTCAACCCAGAGAACACATTGAACGCGCCAGATACCCTCACCGTGACGCTGCCAGACGGCGTGGTGGGTCAAACGGTTCTAATTGAACGCACCTCTGACCCTGACTTGTCTGGTGGGACAAGCAACGCCGACGAAGCTGATGTGCTCTCATTGGCAGAAGTCGAAGTGTTTGCCTG
>JAHDIM010000115.1 GCA_020630805.1 Anaerolineales bacterium | reverse complement strand
TAGCTGGTGTCATTATCTGGCGCGAGTCGGTGACAAAGCTACAGTGGGCTGGTGCTGTCTGCGCTGTGTGTGCAATTTTGCTGCTCAATGGGTAGCCGGATTGCTGCTCTCACACCGCTTGAAGTTGGTTCGGGGCAGGTGCTAGACATTGAAAATGGCTATCGGCTGTCCATTTCGCCGACTGCTTCCAAGCCGCGCTATAGCAATGCTCAACTTGATGATTATCAAACCCTGACACGGGCACACTACCCCAACACAGTAAACAGTTGTATTCGTCTTGATGCGCGGTTTTCGCATTCAGCCCAAACGTTGGCTGGTACAGCTGGGTTTGGATTTTGGAATGCGTGTTATGCAGATATCAACGCGCAAGGCATCACCTTGCCAAAGGCTACTTGGTTTTTCTTCGGCTCGCAAAACAATAATTTCCCATTTCATGTTGGGCGCCCAGGTAATGCTTGGTTTGCAAATACGATTGATGTCAACCACTGGCGCGCTTGGCGTTGGTTCCCTGCCTTGCCGCCCTTGGCGCTTGCGAATCGAATTCAGCGTGTGCAGCAGTGGGTGATGCCAAAAATTTATCATGACTTCAATATTGCTTTTCAAGCGCTAGCACTTGATATCACGCAGTGGCATCGGTATCAATTGGACTGGGGCAAATCTGGCTGTGTATTCCGTGTTGATGAGCAAATTGTTTGCAAGACTTCATATTCACCACAGGGGCCACTTGGGTTTGTGTGTTGGATGGATAATCAGTACCTTTCAATGACAACGACAGGCCGGGTTAGCGCTGGGCTTGAGCCTATTCAGCAAGACCAGTGGCTAGAAATCACCAATCTCCAGCGTATTGCCTTGGCTGCATAATGATAGAATCTGCCATTCAAAAAATGGCGCATTGCGCGGATGGTTGAATCGTATCCATATGAAAAAAATCTTATTTGGCATTTTGGCAACGCTGCTTGTTGCCTGTGCTCCGGCTGCTCCAAGGCCATTGCGTCTGGCAACGACAACCAGCACAGACAATTCTGGCTTGTTAGATGCGATCTTACCGGCTTTTGAAGCTGAGCATGGGGTGCAAGTCAACGTGATTGCCGTTGGAACTGGGCAGGCGCTCAAGCTTGGTGAAACGGGTGATGCAGACGTGCTGCTGGTACACGCCCGTGACCGTGAACACGCTTTTATAGAGGCTGAACACGGCACAGCACGGTATGACGTAATGTACAACGATTTTGTAATCGTCGGGCCGCATGCTGACCCTGCCCACGTGTTAAATATGGTGCCTGCCAGCAGCGCATTTACGATTATTGCTAATTCTGAAGCGACCTTTGCTTCACGCGGTGATGACAGCGGCACGCACACAAAAGAACGAGAGTTGTGGGTTGCGGCTGGCTTACCCGCTAACCCTGATGGCGCTTGGTACAAATCCCTTGGGCAAGGCATGGGCGACACCTTGCGTTTCGCTAATGAAACCGGCGCTTATGCCCTCACTGACCGCGGCACGTTTCTAGCCCTGCAAGACACGTTACCCAATCTGAAGGTTGTGCTTGGTGGCGCTAGCATTGCTGATAATACCGATGAAACGCTTTACAATCCATATGGCTTACTATTGGTTAATCCCAATAAAGGCAATATCAATACGGACTTGGCTCAGGACTTTGCTGCTTGGGTAACTAGTGTTGCTGTACAAGCTGAAATCGCCGAATTTGGGATGGAAAAGTTTGAAATGCCGCTGTTTTACCCCAACTCAGATGCTTGGAACACATTAAGTAATAACGAATGAAATTTTCTGCAAACCTCGGATTTCTTTGGAAAGACCGCCCGCTCCCAGATGCTATTCGGGCCGCGAAAGCTGCGGGCTTTCAGGCTGTTGAGTGCCATATGCCGTATGAGACATCCGCAGCGGACTGTGTTGCTGCACTGAATGAAACGGCGCTGCCAATGGTGGGCATCAACACGACATTTGGCGACCGAACGCAAGGCGAGTTTGGCTTAGCAGCGCTACCGGGTCGTGAGCACGATGCGCAGGCGCTTATCACGCAGGCAGTTCAGTACGCGGCTGCAATTGGGGCGCAAAATGTGCATGTGTTGGCGGGTAATGCGGAAGGACCGGCGGCTCTAGCCACGTATAAGGCAAATTTGCAGTTTGGCGCTGACCTTGCGGCTACACATGGGATCTCGATCCTGATTGAGCCGCTCAATCCGTTGAGTAATCCCGGCTATTTTATGAACAGCACGCAATTGGCTGCGGATGTGATCGATGCACTAGCGTTGCCTAATCTCAAGCTGATGTTTGATTGCTTCCACGTGCAATTGATTGAAGGTAACCTCACCAATCGCTTTAAGGCGCTATTGCCAATGATTGGGCATGTGCAAATTGCCAGTGTGCCCGCGCGCAATGAGCCGAACTTTGGCGAAATCGCCTATGATCGGTTATTACCAACCATGTATGACCTTGGCTACCGGGGCTATATTGGGGCTGAATATGTGCCAACGGATACGGTTGCTGCGGGGCTAGGCTGGTTACAGGCTTACAATAGCTAAATTTGGCGTGCTTTACTATGAGCGGCTGCCTAATTTTGGGCAGCCGTTTGTTGTTAAGCCGTAAAATAATACTATGGAGATTCTAGTAACTGCACTTCAAGAGGCTTGGCGATTGATCATTAGTCGTGATGCTGTGCTGTTTGAAATTATCGGCCTGACGCTACGCGTTACTGGGTCGGCGTTGCTAATTGCCGTTTTACTGGGGTTGCCGATTGGCGTTTTTCTAGGGTTACGTAGCAAAGACTCTAAGCTGGGTTGTTTGGCACCACTCATTAATACCGGGATGGGTTTACCGCCGGTTGTGGCGGGGCTGCTAGTGTTTATTTTGCTTTCTAACCAAGGGGTGCTGGGGAATTTACAATGGCTATTTACGCCGCGGGCGATGATCCTAGCGCAGGCTGTTATTGCTTGGCCCTTAGTTATTGGCCTCTCGTTAACAGCAATTCGCAGCGTGGATGATCAACTTTCAATCCAACTCACTTCACTCGGCGCTACCCGCTGGCAGTTGGCATTGACCTTAGTGCGTGAGGCGCGCTTAGGTATAGTGGCGGCAATTATTGCGGCGTTTGGCCGTATCATTGCAGAAGTGGGCGCGGTTATTTTGGTTGGCGGGAACATCGCTGGCGAAACGCGCGTGCTCACAACAGCAATTGTTCTGGAGACGCGTAAGGGTAATTTTGGTCTTGCATTGGCATTAGGGTTGATCCTATTACTATTGGCATTACTCGCTAATATTGTATTGCATCGGTTGCAAGGTGCGGGGCGTTAGGTATGTGTGCGCAATACGTTTTATCTAAACTGACCAAAACCTACGCCGAACGCAGCGTACTCAACATTAGTGAGCTAGCAATAAATGCTGGGGAAATCTTAGCGTTAGTAGGCCCAAGCGGCGCTGGAAAAAGCACCCTTTTAAGGTTACTGAACTTTCTGGAATTTGCAGATCAAGGCGCTCTAATATTTGATGGACAGCGCGTAACACCGGAACTTCCATTAGCGCAGCGTCGACGGGTTACGATGGTGTTTCAATCGCCGGCGTTGCTTAAGCGGAGCGTATTGGGCAATCTCAAATATGGGCTGCAATTGCGTGGAAAAACAGTGTCAAAAGCGGCGTTACTGGCGCAACTTGACCAAGTCGGGCTAGCCGATTTAGCGCAGTATCCCGCGCCGAAACTTTCTGCAGGTGAGGCGCAGCGCCTAGCCTTGGCGCGGGCGCTGATTGTTAAGCCAGATGTATTGTTGCTAGATGAACCGACGGCAAATCTCGACCCATACAATGTTGGGTTAATTGAAGACATTATCCAAAAGGATAATGCCGCACGTGGCACAACAGTAGTGCTAATTACGCATAATGTGTTTCAGGCCCAGCGCATTGCGCAGCGTACAGGCTTATTAGTCAGCGGCAGATTAGTTGAAATTGCAGCAACACACACGTTTTTTAACGCGCCGACTGCCAAGGCAACCCAAGACTTTGTTGCCGGTAAACTTGTGTATTGACCGGCAGCCAGTGGAGTCTTGCTGAGGTTGTGTTATGAGACGTATGCCTTCAAATGCCGTGAGCGGCGTGGGTGCCGTAGCCGGCGTAGAGCTTTGCCTTCAATTTGCCGAATCCGTTCCCGCGTAAGCCCGAATTTAGAGCCAACTTCTTCTAGGGTATGCGTTTTTCCATTTTGCAGTCCAAAGCGTAGCCGAATAATACGCGCCTCACGCGGGGACAACGTTTGCAGCACATCTTCAATTGTCTGGCTTAATAACAAATCGGTTGTTGTTTTCGCTGGAGATGGCGTTGTTTCATCTTCAATAAATGAGCCAAATTCATTGTCTTCATCTTCTCCAACGGGGCGTTCGAGTGAAATTGGCCGCCACGAAACGCGCAACATCCAGCGCACTTTTTCTAGATCTTCATCAATGATGGTTGCAATTTCTTCAGGGGTTGGCTCACGTCCATTTTGTTGTTCAAACTCCCGCGTTACCTTGTAGAGTTGGCGCACGCGGTCATTCATGTGGACGGGCAAGCGAATAGTGCGGCCTTGGTCAGCGATGGCGCGGCTGATGGTTTGCCGAATCCACCAGGTGGCGTATGTGCTAAAACGAAAGCCCCGTGTGTGATCAAATTTTTCAACGGCCTTCATCAAGCCAAGGTTTCCCTCTTGAATGAGGTCCAAAAACGGCACCCCACGATTCAAATAGCGTTTGGCGATAGACACAACTAAGCGCGTGTTGGCTCTAATCAGGTGGCTGCGTGCTTCAAGGCCTTCTTGAATATCAAATGATAGTTGTTCAAATTCTGCTTGGGTCAAGTCGGTGCGGTTTGCTTTGATTTCTTGGGCGTGTTTGCCGCTGTTATACCGTTTTGCAAGTGTGACTTCGTCCGCTAAATTTAGCAAAGGGACGCGTGCCATTTCGCGGAGATACAGCCCAATGGTGTCATTTGTAGAGATCGCGCTCAAGTCGGCAAGCAGCGCCTCTGCATCAACTTCAAGCTCGGTTTCTGGTGATTTGAAGGACGGCGCTAACTCTGAGTACGCAGATGCTTCTAAGCTTGGCGCCGCTGGCTGAGCGCCGAGCGTCTCTTCCTCTGCGGCGTCAAACAAGAGGGTCACTTTATTCGTCGCCCCATTAGATTGTGGGTTGAACATAATGATTCCTTTCCTTTGCAATACAAACATTGCGGTATACGTCGCGCCGCGTGTGGCTTGCGATGCAACGTGAAAACGCTTTGTGCATAAGGGGTGGCACAAAGGCGAATGGTGGATATAAAAACACGTGCAAGCGCACGTATTTTATGACTTTGCAAATTGGCTAGTGTGGCTAGGCCGATTTGTTTAGTTGTCTAACAGGGATTTTAGAATTGCGAGACGTGGATCAATATTGTCTGATTCACAGTCGCAGGTTTCAGTATTTTTGTTTGATCCGCACGTCGCACATAACCCTTGGCAGTCTGGCTGACACAAGATATGGCTCGGCTCGCTAACAACAAGTAACTCACGCACAAGTGGACCCATATCCATTTCGCCGCCTTCGGTAATGATGAATTCTTCATCTTGCTTGGCTGGGTAATGAAATGTTTCGACCAATGGACCGTTGATGCGGGTTGGCATTTCTTTCAGGCAGCGGCTGCAATTTGCAACGTGATCTGAACCAACGGAACCGTCTAGCGCTAACCCTTGTGGGGTTCGTATTGCAGACATTTTGAGTGCAAAGTTAGCAACCGTATGCCCATCTGCAAAGACTAACTCAGGAATCCGTTCTTCAAATTCACGGGTAAAGCCAATGTTTTCTTTAAGTACAAAACCAACTTGTAAGATGAGGGCGGTTGCGTTCATAAGTTACAGATACAAACAAGGAACTTTGCCTAGCCGCGTACGCCACAAATAACGCATTGCGAAAAAGCATGCAAAACAATACTGATTTCGGACAGTCGTTTTGGTCAGAACCTAAAAAGGCTCTTGAGGATTTAGCATTTGATACTTGAAAAAGTATCGATTTTGGGTAGCCAGCTGATTTTTGCCGACTGCTCACACATCACAGATGTTTATTTTTTGCGTGATGAATATGAACTGGAATTATAATCAGTGCAGTATAGCAAGTCAATGTTGATACCCTAAAGTAAGCCTGTTTGTAGTACAACACGTTGCTATTGCAGCGTTCAGCCAACTATTTTGTGATTAGTGCGCAATACTTGTTGTTGTATGTGCTGCAACAATGTGAACCTAACACTGCTTTACAGCTAACTTTATGCTGGCAATGTGGTCAGTTGCAGGGCGCATAAGGTATCCTTTTGCGAGGTGCAGCGTTGACAGCTTCGTACAAACTCAGGCTGACAGATAGAGTTCAGTGCGCCTCTCGGTAATATGACTGACCCTAATCCCACTTTTTCTACTGACTTATTGACATGGTATGCGCACAACAATCGTAGTATGCCGTGGCGCAGCGACACACCAAATCCATACCACGTCTGGATAAGTGAAATCATGCTACAGCAGACTCAAGTTGCGGCGGTTAAGCCTTACTTTTCTCGCTGGATTGAAGCGTTTCCACACGTTGGGGCGCTGGCAGAGGCAGACCAAGAAGAGGTGCTAAAACTCTGGGAAGGGCTTGGCTATTACTCACGGGCGCGAAATCTGCACAAAGCGGCCATTATGGTAATGCGCGACTTTGGCGGCATGATGCCCAACACGCTAGCGGATTTACGTAAATTACCCGGCGTTGGGGCGTATACGGCTGGCGCAATTGGGTCCATTGCCTTTGGCTTAGACGTGCCGGTTGTCGATGGCAATGTTAAGCGCGTGCTGGCGCGTGTTTTTGAAATTGATACGGCCGTTAATACGCCCGCAGGTGAAAAAGAAATTTGGGCGCTGGCCGAAACGCTTGTCCCCGCAGGCCAAGCTGGTGATTACAACCAAGCCCTGATGGACTTAGGTGCGACGGTGTGTCGGCCTAAAAATCCAATGTGCTTATTGTGCCCGGTAAAGGATAGCTGCCAAGCGCAGGCGCAGGGGTTGCAGCAGCAATTGCCAGTCAAAAAGAAAAAGAAGCCCGTGCCGCACTATGACGTGGCGGCTGCAGTGATCACGCATGCTGGCAAAATTCTATTAGCGCAACGCCCACAAGATAAATTGTTGGGTGGTATGTGGGAATTTCCCGGTGGTAAATTGGAAGCTGGCGAGACGATGGAAGTGGCCTTAGCACGTGAAATTCAAGAAGAACTGGCAATGGAAATTGCTGTTGGAGAACACCTCATTACGGTTGGGCACGCGTATACGCACTTCAAAATCACATTGGCTGCATATGCCTGTACATGGCTAGCCGGTGCGCCACAAGCGATTGAGTGTGCAGATTGGAAGTGGGTCACAATTGCGCAACTTGGAGACTATCCAATGGGGAAGGTTGACCGAACAATTGCGGCCATGTTACAGTCACAAGCAGACTGACATGAGTACCCATCTTTACCTAATTCGCCATGCGCGCACCACTTGGAATGCTGAACATCGTATTCAAGGCACGACCGACACCCCATTAGATGACCTAGGGAAACGGCAGGCCACAGCATTGCGTGATTTTTTAGCGAAAGAGCGTATTCATGCGTTCTATAGCAGCCCGCTTAGCCGCGCCTTAGATACGGCACGCATTATCGCGCAGCCGCATTGCAAAGGGTGTGTGATGATTAATACCGATAAACGGCTGGCAGAGCGTGACTTAGGCCAAATCGAAGGCAAGAATTGGTCGCAAATCCGCTATAAACACGCGGATTGGGCCGCCCGCGCTGAAGCTGAAGGGTGGCAAAAACATACCCCACCAGGTGGTGAACCTCAACAACAGTTGCGTGACCGGATGGTGGCGGCAATGGATAAAATCATCGCCAAGCATCCTAATCAAAGCGTTGCCGTGGTTAGCCATTCTGGGGCGTTGAATGCTTACTTAGCGCACCTAATTGGTGCGCCAGTTGAAGGACACGCGTATTTCCGCTTCCGCAATACGGCCTATTTGCAAGCAAAAATTGATAGTGACCGCGTTTATTTCTTCAATGTTGGCAAAGCCGATCATCTTGTTGGCTTAGACAGCTAACGCTTGCCGTTGTTGCTTGCGCTACATACATGACATTTCCAACAAAACCTAAAGCCGAGACGTTACCCGGCAGTGGCCTCTGTGGTGCGTGCAAGCATCGCCGAATTATTACCTCCGCACGCGGGAGTAAATTTCTGTTGTGCACCTACAACGAGGTTGATCCACGGTTTAGTAAATACCCGGCGTTGCCAATGTGGCGCTGTAGCGCGTTTGCTTCAGATAAAGACTAAGTCAGCAATTGGCATCTTGACGGCTTAATACAAAAAACGACTAGCCAACGGCTAGTCGTTTTTATTTTCAGTCAGAAGTTGCTACATAATCGGCGTGTCTTTTCTGGGGACAGTTGCCCGCCATAAGCGGCGCACGTGATCAGGCAAATTTAGGATCTCTAGATCGCATTTTTGCTCAATCATCCACTGTTGGCTCTCTATTAGTGCGATTACACCATGAGAGTCAATTGCTTTCACGCCAGACATTTCTAATGTTAGCTTTTCAACATTTTGGCTTGCAAATGCACTAATTTGGTTTTTTAGTGTTGTTGCTTGGTCGCCGGTAATAATGCCAGCCACCTTCAAAATGACTTCCTCTTTAGACCCTTCAGTAACCCTGATCTGCATATCCTATAACTCCATGTGTAACGTGTACCCAAATTGATATTACATTTCCCATAAGGCTTTGATAAGACGGTGATTTTCTTTGGTGCATCTTCAAAAATCGGTGTCTCATTTAGATTAACAACACTATAGCGTGTGCCTAAACTTAAAGAGATATAGAAAGTGTTGAGGGTTAATTAAGTTAGCTTGTCTTGGCTAAGGTTATAAGGTTGTATGAATTTATTTGGCGTTAGCGCTAGCTTAATCTCGATTTTGGCAAAAAAGGGCGAGCACAAGTTATAACTTAGATAGTATTTTCTGGCTGTGTCGGAAAGCTATTGCCTATTGACGTGTATCCAATGTGGGCTGCTCCCACGTATAATTTACGGGTAATAACATCACACTTCACTCTATGACTAGCCCAACACCTAAAACTATCCTCAATTCCATCTTTGGTTATACCGATTTCCGGCCGCTGCAGGCGCAGGTTATTGACCAAATTATTAGCAATACAGACACGCTGGTAATTATGCCAACCGGCGGCGGGAAGTCGCTATGCTACCAAGTGCCGGCGTTGATTTTAGACGGCCTAACGATTGTTGTTTCGCCATTGATTGCGCTAATGCAAGACCAAGTGCGCCAGCTGCATGAACTTGGTATCAAGGCCGCAACGCTCAACAGCATGGTGATGCGTGATAACTATGACCAAATTGTGGGGCAGGTTGTGCGAGGGGAATTAGATTTACTGTACCTTGCACCAGAGACGTTGTTCACAGATCGAATTCTGACATTGCTAGGTCAGCAAAAAGTTAGCTGTCTTGCCATTGACGAGGCGCATTGTATTTCAAGTTGGGGGCATGATTTTCGGCCTGAGTATCGGCGCTTGGTTGAGGTGCGGCAGCGATTTCCGGGGGCGGTGTGTGTAGCGCTGACCGCCACTGCCACGCCACGCGTGCGTGAAGATATTCAATCGATGCTGGGCTTTACGCAAGGCTCAACGTTTATCGATAGTTTTGACCGGCCAAACTTGATGTTAGACCTACAGCCGAAGCAATCGCCGACGCGGCAGATCACGCAATTCTTGGCAAATCGCAAAGGTCAATCTGGCATTGTGTATTGCTTTTCACGGGCGCAAGTTGATTCGCTAGCGGCAACGTTACAAGATCAAGGGTATACGGCATTGCCCTACCATGCTGGGCTAACAGACGAAGTTCGGCGGCGCAATCAAGAGCGCTTTATTCGCGATGATGTGCAAATTATGGTGGCAACGATTGCGTTTGGTATGGGGATTAACAAACCCGATATTCGATGGGTGATTCATAATGACTTGCCCAAGAATATAGAAAGCTATTATCAGCAAGTTGGGCGCGCAGGGCGTGATGGTCTTCCCGCGCATTGTTTGCTGCTGTTTAGCTATGGCGATATTGTGAAACAGCGTCACTTTATTAGCGAGAAAACCAATCCGCATGAGCAACAGGTTGCCGAGTCTCAATTACAACAGTTAGTTGGCTTTGCAGAAACAATCACGTGCCGCCGCAAGCCATTGCTCGCATATTTGGGCGAAGTGTATGCGCAAGACAATTGTGGTCAGTGTGATAACTGCACTGGGATCAAAGAAGTAGAAGACGTGACGGTTGCCGCCCAGAAATTTCTATCTTGTGTGTATCGTACAGAGCAGCGGTTTGGCGCAGTGTATGTGATTGATGTACTGCTTGGCAGCCGCGCGCAAAAGATTCTACAAAATAACCATGACCAGCTTTCCACATATGGCATTGGCAAGGACTATACAAAAAAGCAGTGGCAGCACTTGGCTAATCAGTTTCAGCAGGTGGGCCTGTTGCGGCGCAATGAACACGGCGGATTAGGCCTGACCGATAAATCCATGCCAGTGCTAAAAAGCCAAGAAAAGGTCATGGCACGCATGGATCTGATGCCTAGTGCTTCAAAATCTAAGGCAATTGATCTCAATTATGACACGGCACTTTTTGATGAACTGCGTACCTATCGGAAGCAGCTTGCTGATGAGATGAATGTGCCGCCCTATGCGGTTTTTGCTGATAAAGCGCTGGCAGAAATGGCAACGCTCTTCCCGCAAACGGATGCGGGCTTTCTAACGATCAATGGCGTTGGGCAGCACAAGCTAAAGAAATACGGTGCAGCGTTTATCGAACGGATTCAGGCCTACTGTGCGCCGCGTGACTTAGCCGATAAAACTGCAACGCGACAGAAACGAACAGCCTCTCCGCGCTCGGATAATGGGCAGAAAAAGCGCTATGAAATTGTGGGCGATGCTTTCAAAAACGGGCAGTCTATTGCGGCGCTGGCCAGCGAGTGGCAGGTCAAACACAGCACCATTGTGGCGCATTTGTCTAAATATATGCAGGGCGGTGGCGAATTGACCAGCGCAGACATTGAAGGGATATGCGACCTCACCCAAGCTAAACAAGATGCGGTGTTGGACGTTTTTGCTAAAGAAGGCGCCGAGGCACTTCGGCCTGTATATGAAGCGTTTGACGGTCAAGTGTCTTATGACGATTTGCATAAGCTACGTTTGATTTATCTGTGCCGCCAGACCGCCTAAGCCTAAATCTGAATCACTCCAATTCTTAACAAAAAAAGACCGCTGATCATGCCGATCAGCGGTCTTTTTTATGAAGTACTTCAGGCGGCTGTTAGCCTAAGCGCGCTTGTTCTTCTGCAACCACTTCTGGTTCTAGCTTGC
>JAHDIM010000492.1 GCA_020630805.1 Anaerolineales bacterium | reverse complement strand
TAACGTATACCCCAACAGCGACAGCAACATCGACCAATACGCCGACTGGAACGCCGAAGCCTCAAGTTGTCACAGAACCAACGCAGACACCGTCGCCCGCTGGTCTTGGTGATTTTGTCTGGCTGGACCTCAATCGCAACGGCATTCAAGATCCGGACGAACTTGGCATCCCTGGGGTGATTGTGGAACTGCATGATGCCGAGCAGACCTTGCTGAAGACCACGTTCACCAACAATGAAGGCGGCTACAGCTTCACTGGTTTGGCTCCAGGAAGCTATCAAGTCCGTGTAATTGCGCCAACCGGCTTTACCTACACCACGCGCTTTGCTGGTGACAATAGCAGCTTTGATAGCGATGTCGATGTTGATGGATGGAGCGCGATAGAAACTCTCGTTAGTGGACAATATCATCCAGTCGTCGATGCCGGTTTGCATTTGGAGACCGTTGTTACTGACAGTCCCGAGCCAGCGCCAACCTATGTCATCGAAGCGCTGCCAACGCTGCCGCCACCGATCAACATTGATCCACCTGAAATTCTCAAGAGTGTGGATCGTGAGATTACGCTGGCTGGCAATGTTGTGACGTGGACAATTTCCATGACAAACACTACAGGTGTTACGCTGGCTCCGGCCAAACTGGTGGACATGCTTGATCCACGGTTGACGTATGTGGCAGCTACTTCACAACATGGATCCGTGTTCTACAACGCGCAAGCGCATGCGATTGTGCTGGATATAGCCAGTATTGCGCTAAATGAAACGGTAACTATTGCCTTACAAACCCAAGTCGATGAAAGCGTCACCGCCGGGGAAACCATTCCCAATCGTGCCAGACTAGAAGCGGCAGCCGAAGGCCAACTGATGATTGTAGATTCCAACTGGGCTGAAGTGCGCGTCCTGCCACCGGAACTCCCAGCCTCAGGTGGTGTGCAATGAACGTCTCACTAGGAAACAAACCAAGTCAAACCGGCTTGCCATGGGGGTGGATTCTTATTGCGCTTGTGGCATTGCTGATCACTGGCAATATGGCGCAAACGCGCGGTGAACGGCGTAAAGCCGAGATCATCGCTGTACTCACGGCCACTGCGCCAGCGATTGAACCGACAGCGACTCTAGACGAAACAGATCCCAATCATCCCTATCGCAAGCAGCTTTTTATCTCGACCCTAGAGCAAAGCTGGCCGATCCGCAAAATCCCGATCCGCGACAATACGTGGGCATTATATTCCCAAAGCGTTGATCATGTGGGGCAGATGGAAGGCTTTGCCGAAGAACCGGGCCTCGGGTTACCCGTGATGCTCGCTGGCCATTCCGTCGAAGGCTTGCAAGATCCGATGAACTTCAGCCGCATCCGCACAGAGCTTGAAGTGGGCGATGAAATTTTGTATCGGGTGGGGCCAAATGAATATGGCTACAAAGTGGTCGAAATCACTGAACTTGATCCTACTGATGTCGATAGCCTCTTTCGCGGTGGTGACATGCTGGGTCTACTGACCTGTAGCCAATATGATCCAGAAACTGGCCTGTTCAATAAACGCGTTGTCGTCTGGGCTAAGCAATATCTCGCCCAACCAAGGACGGACTTATGAAAGTAGAGCGTCCCAAGATCATTGTGAAGATTGGCCGTAAGCGGTTGGCGCTAACACCTGCTGAATATATGACGTTGAATGGTGGAAGGCCGACGCTGAAACCGAAACAGCGCGTTAAAAAGAAACTCCCATCGTGGCATGCAAATCCAGATGGGAGCTTTTCGTGGCGGTAATTCCGCACAGATTCGCACACTTTTGCACAAATCTGCACATTTCATTTGCTACGC
>JAHDIM010000114.1 GCA_020630805.1 Anaerolineales bacterium | reverse complement strand
TTCTATTACTTGAGAGCGATAGAGTAGTCTGAGCTTGTTGTCCGCAGGTAAGGCTGAGCCGCTAGCCGAGTTGCGAGTGTAATCACGCCCGGCTTCGACAGGCTCAGCCTACCTAATATTGCATAGTAATATATTCAAAAGTGTTATTCAGAATTTAGGCTAGAAATAAAAATGCCCAGCATGATGCTGGGCATTTGCGAGGGACTAATAATTGCTAATGGGACGACCGTAGAGATACCAATGTGGGTTTTTCGGATACATTGGCTCTAGTGCTGCTGGCGACCACGTAAACGTATCGGGTTTAAAAATGGCACGAAATGCATCATCTGTGAGCTTCAGTTGCCGGGCCATGTCCAAGGCCTCATTTGAGTCGCCTAACATCCCCAGCAGATAGTGGAGATAGACGCGGGCATTGACCTCAGTGGTGTAATGTCGGTCTGCTTTTTTAGGGTCATACACAGACTCATCGACATACCATTTCCATGACCGTAAACGCGCCTTCGTTTCTTTGAGCGCTTTGTTCTCAGTCGCAACAGTCCATTCATTGCGAATCCGGTCTAGTTTTGCGGTATAGCTTTCTAATTCGGAGCGCTGACCTGCACTGAGCTGATCTTTGAAAAACTCGCATTTTGCCTTGGCAAATAGCAAGCCCGCAATCGTCAGCTTAGGAAAGGTAAAGCCCATCGCGCCCAACCCATTCATTTGATAGTAGACCGTGTCTGAGTGCAGAAAGTCTTCAAAATGGTCGACCATGGCAGCATAAATTTGCAGGTCTTTTTCGGGGTTGTAACTCATTTGCATTTGCTCCTTAAATCAAAACTGGCAGTTCCATAACCAGCAATTTTCAAGTTAGATCGCTAGCGAGAGAACTGCCAGTTGGCATGTTGACAATGTAGAACGTTAGTCTAGGCGTTTTGCACTGCTATAAACAGGGTTACCGCTGACATCAAACCAACGATCATCGGCATCTTGCAAGCGCCATTCGACGACCGTAAAGTCATCAGCATCGCCGTATTGCAAGGTTGGTTCAACCCCAATAACGTAAGACAACACTTGCACCAAGCTACTAGCATCGGCTTTGGTGCGGACGGTCATCCATTTCGCAGGTTGCCAGCTCATTTCTGCTGGAGCGCTGTTGAATTCACCGCTCAACTTATAAGGCGCTTTTTTGCTGTCAGCGCTGAACCAGAAGTTCATAATGCGAGCGTCCCACAAAGTGAGGCGGACGCGTTCGACAATGTCATAGGCGACACTGCCAGGGTCTTGATAAAACCATGAAATCGCGCGATGTGCGGGAGTGATTGTCATTTTTGTTCTCTTTTCGTTTAGATTTGCAAGTGACTATAAAAATCACAGATTGCTTTTGGATATTGTAAGCAACAAATGCAAGAGCGGCAAGGGAGGTTAACTTTCCGCTTGTCCAGTCAGAATTGCGACCACCGGGCCGTCCACATCTGACTGCAAAATTGCGCGCATTGGAGTCCAGATACTCGCTGACGTTGGCTCAACTGGATGCCCGATCTGCTCAAACATCACCCGGCCCCCTTCGATCTGGAATTCAGTCACGGTGACAATCTGACCATTGCTCACGTGTAAGGCGCTCAAGACGCTGTCACCGCGCACGGGCGCAATGACTTGTAGGCCCGCCGCAAGCGTCGCATTCTCTTCAATGAGGCCAAACGCTTGGAAGCCATAATTCATCACGGCCCACAGTGGCGCAACCGCGTCTGACTGCACACCCAATAATCTTGGAATACGACTCGTCAGGCCAGCATCTTTCAATGCTTGAAACCCTAGATACAAACTAAGTAATAGCGTGCCCTGTCCCGCCGGCGCAACAATCGCGCTCGGTGCGTCACCTAAGTCTTGATAGATCTCATAGGCAATCGTCGCAAGGGCTGCCAAGGCCAGCGGCTGATGCGCTACCGACGCGTAATAAGTTCCAGTATCGGTTTGTTTTTCAGCGGCTTCGTAGGCACTTGAAAGCTGACCATTGGTGTCATTGAGCGTGAGACTGTCTTCAACAATAGCAAGCTTATCTAATGATGCATTGAGAGGCACATGCGCAGTACCAGACTTACCAGCCTGCTCCAAATACTGGCTAAGCGACACAGCAGCATTCCCAGTCGATGCCACCGTAACGTCAGTGACGCCATGCTGCACAGCCTGACTCACCAACAGCGACATCGCCCGATCTAGGTGGCTCCCAGTTGGATTCTGATATTCACATTTCAGATAAACAGATTGGGACGTTTCGTTCGCTTGCGTGGTAGGCAAGTCAACCTTTACAAGCGGCGTGTTGCCCTCACCCAACGAAATTGGGGCAACGTCAGTAGAAAGCGGAAACGTATGGCGAAACCGCCACACTGACTCGGCGCTCGTGACTTGGGCAGCGTCAAACGTCAGCGGCGCGGTCATATTCAACAACCCCGTACAACGCTCGCAGCGCCAGGCCAGCAAGTCTAAGCCATATTCACAGCCACAGTTAGCACAACGAAAAGCCATGATTCAATCGTCATTGGTCAATACTCAATGCGCAATTTTCAATGTTCCATTGACCATTGAAAATTGACTATTGATTATTGACCCGCCGCCTTGTCGGCTTCAGTCGGCTGATAGCTACCTTCTACCCAAGCCTGACCACCAGACCCCACTTCTTTTTTCCAGACTGGCACAATCTCTTTGAGGCGATCGATGCCGTAGCGCGAGGCTTCAAACACGCCAGTGTCACGGTGCCCCGCCGTACAGGCGATGAGCACGGTCGGCGTGCCCGGATACAGCCGTCCGATGCGCTGCACAATGGCAATGCCTTCGACAACCGGCCATTTTTCGCGAATTTCATCGGCGACTTGTTTCATCTTCGCCTCTGCCATGGGCACATAGGCTTCGTATTCTAGAAAATCCGTCTGCGGCGCGTGCCCATCGCGATTGGTTTCGCCACGCACCATGCCTGAAAAGACACAGCACGCGCCGGTTGATGGTAATGTGATCGCTTCTGTCAACGCATTCAAATCGATTTCATCTTCAGTGATTTTGAAGATAGACGGTTTTTCAGCGCTACCCCCAGACACTGGCGGAAACATCCCCACTTCAGATCCATCTGAAAGTTCAGTGTGGTCAAAGGCATATTCTTTATCCACCGAAGTGAGCACCGTTTCAAGATACTGCTCCACTTCGGGGTAGGTCTGTGCCATGTAAGTCTTCAAGTCAGCAACCGTTGCACCGTCTTGGAGTTCAATACTCAGGCGATTTTTGCCAATTTTTTGTTTGAGCGTTGCAAAGAGCAACAAAGAAATTTTCATGGGGCATCAGATTAGCCGCTGACGAGCACAGACAAGCGCGGATAGTATTTTTCATCCGCGTAAATCCGCGTTCATCAGCGGCTAGTAATTTTATTCATTCACAACATCACCACTCACGCCGCCGCGTTTTTCAACGAGACGAATGTTGGTGATATTCATTGTTTTTTCAACGGCTTTGGCCATGTCATAGACAGTCAGCGCCGCGACACTTACCGCAGTGAGTGCTTCCATTTCGACGCCGGTCTTCCCTGAAGTTCTTACCAAAGCGGTGATTTCAAGGCCGTGCCAATCCGCAGTGTCTGGCATGGCTGACAGTTTCACGTCAATAACATTAAGCGGTAATGGATGACAGAGTGGGATCAGATCTGCGGTCTTTTTCGCCGCAAGCACGCCTGCCAACTGCGCAATCGTAAACACATCGCCCTTCTTGATGTTACCCGCTAGGATAATATCGAGCGTCTCCGGCAGCATATGGATCTCACCTTTGGCGATTGCCACACGGTCTGAGACCGGCTTGTGTCCGACATCCACCATGGTGGCATTGCCGTGTTCATCTAAGTGGGTAAGCGTATTTCCAGTTGCCATGCTTGAATTATAGATAGAGACACAGAATCGCGCTACGCGCTAGAGACAGAGCCAGCAATTCTAAATTCGAACTTTGGCTTGATAAATTCACACATCTGCTAGCCCAAACTAACGTTAATACGTCATCCCACGGACGTTCGGGCAGAGATAACACACAACATACAAGATCCCAGAGGCACAGAGGTTGGGATCACTCATTTTGACTTCGTTCGCCTCTGGGATGACATTTGTGTCAATTCCATGCTGCAGATTTGGTAAAGTAAGGCATGCCATACACAAATACACTTATCCGAGTTGCAGAAGATTGTCCAGTTGCTGCTGCCGCCGAGCCTAAAATGCGCGGCGGCAAAAAGTCGGGCGTTAATCACGAGTTTGAAGTACTCAGTCAAAAGCCGTATCACTACAACAATGACGAACTGATCTTTGAAGTCTATTTATTCAAAAAAGGGATTTCCGCTGAAGACGCTGCCGCCAATCACGATGCGTTGTGGGGAGCGCTATTTAAGAAGGAGCACCCTTGTATGCGAGCCTCTTCTTTGACCAAACGTTACGGCTGGGGTGCCCACTATAACGAAGATGGCAAGATTGCGCTGTACCCAATGGAGTCCGTTGAGTATCAGCAGTATTTGGAAGATCCAGATACCACCAAATTGATGGCCATGCGCTCTAAACGTAAAAAGTGACAAACGACTATCAATACTCAACGGGCACAAAACAATATGCCGAAACTGTAGATACAAGCCCATATAACGCCTACTACGAACGCCCTGCGATGCTATCGCTATTGCCTAATTTACAAGGCAAGCACGTTTTAGATGTCGGTTGTGGCAACGGTTGGTACTGTGATTATTTCCTAAGCCAAGGCGCAACAGTCACGTCTTTTGACCGTGACCAAACGTTTGTGGAATACACTAAAAATCGTGTTGGGACTGCTGCCAAAGTCATGCGGGCTAATCTGGCGGAGCCACTTACCTTTGTTAAGGACAACAGCATTGATGTGATCGTTGCGCCGTTAGTCATGCACTACGTGGAGGAGTGGCTGGGACCGTTCAAAGAATTTCGCCGCGTATTGAAGACAGACGGACTACTTCTCTTTTCTACCCACCATCCGTTCATGGATTGGAAGTTATTTGATCTCAAAAATTACTTTGAAATTCGCTTTCTTGAGGATGAGTGGAAAATCGGCAAAGTCTACTTTTATCGGCGGCCACTGACGCAAATCAGTGCTGACTTAGAAGCGGCTGGGTTTGTCATCGAGCGTATTCTAGAGCCACCCATTACCGATGACTTTCGAGAAGCAAAGCCTAGCCATGTAGAGAAGCTTGAAAATAACCCTTGGTTCATCTTTTTTCGGGCGCGCTTAGCCTAGCCAATGCAGCATACTCTTACCTTCATCGCGAATGACCAAGTGCATACCCTCTTGGTTGACCATGGTGCAAATTTACGTAAGACCTTGATCGATGCCGGGTTATCTCCATATGCAACCGTGACGCGCAAAGCAAACTGCGGGGGGCGCGGTTTATGTGCAACGTGCGGCGTCTGGATCAAAACGACCACTGACGCACAACCTCAACCAGATCACTGGCATGACAAAATTGGGTCATGGTTTGGCTATCCACGGTTGTCGTGTCAAATTGCAATCACAGAAGATTTGACTGTCACCATGCCAGACAAATGGATTTGGGGACTACCAGAGAAATCACAGCGGCTGCGCTAAATTTGACTCCACGAATTGCACGAATCCCCTAAAATAACCACATGCCAACTTACTTGTATCGGATTCAGCCAACGCGCACTGAAATGTTGACTGACGGTGGCACTAAAGAAGAAAACGCCACCATCCAAGCGCATTTTGAATATTTGCAAGCGCTGCATCAGGCTGGCGTGGCAAGCTTTGTCGGACGGACGCTCACGACAGACGCTGACACCTTCGGCTTAGTTGTTTTTGACGCAGCGGACGAGACCATTGCCCAGTCCATTATGGAAAAAGATCCGGCCGTCAAGACTGGCGTGATGCAAGCCACACTATTCCCATTTCGAACCGTTTTTGGAGGACATTCAGCATGAATGCAAAAGACATTATTGACACCTTTAATCGCAATACCAATGTGACAAAACGCCAAGCAGAAGGCCTTACACATGCTGACAGCGTCTTACAAGCCAGCTTCCGTGCCAACTGCTTCAACTGGGTCTTGGGGCACATGGTGTTCTACCGTGACGTGGTGTTGACTCGCTTAGGTCAGGACTCCATCATCCCCGCCAGCTATGAAGGGCGCTATGGTCACGGGTCAGACCCTGTCACCGCAGACGGTGATGATGTTGCAAATTTCCAAGACTTGCTTAGCCAACTTGATGCCACTAATGCCGCATTGGCAACCGCCCTTGAAAATGGCGACGAAAAGCTCGCCAGCGTCTACGAAGTCAACGATGACGGCTCCGAACGCACCTTCGCCGACATGGTCGGCTTCCTCGCTTGGCACGATGCGTATCACACGGGGCAGCTTGAATTGTTGCGACAGCTTGCTGGTACGGACGATCACGTTATTTGATATTTGAAAGTTGATAGTTGAAGTCGGTGCACTCTATTGCAAGATGGAATACACCTCAACTATCAACTTTCAACTCTTACCTCCCATGCCCTGGATCAAAACTGTCTCTCTCTCTGAAGCAACCGGCTTCCTCAAAAAAGAATACGATGCCGCCATGAAGCGCGCGGGTCGTATTTGGAACATCGTCAACATCATGAGTCCCAATCCACGGGCGATGAAAAGCTCAATGGATTTTTATGGCGCGATTATGTTTGGCGCATCACCATTAAGTCGCAGCCAGCGTGAAATGCTGGCAGTAGTCACCTCTGCTGCCAACCATTGCCTCTATTGAATACGCGCCCACGCACACGACCTCCGGGCTGAGGTCGCCAACGACTGGAATCTCACTGATGAGGCCGAAGCAGACCGCGTTGTGGGGTTGATTGCATCAGACTGGCGTGAAGCGCCATTAAGTGCCGTTGACCTAGCGCTCTGCGCTTACGCCGAGAAACTCACGCTTTCTCCAACTGAAATGACAGAAGCTGATCTGGCTCCACTCCGTGAGCAAGGTCTCGATGACCGCGCCATCCACGATGCCACGCAGGTCATTAGCTACTTCAACTACATCAATCGCATTGCCGATGCGTTGGGCGTTGAGCCAGAGACGTTTATACGAGAGTGGGAGCAATTGCCTTAACGACAAAGCGGGGGCCTGACGAACCTATGGTTCGCCTTAAGACCCCCGCTTTGTAAAATGGTTATGCCTATCCCCATTCGTAACCTTTGGTATCTCTTGCTCTATGCGTGGGGTGAGACGCCCAAGTCTCCCTACTGGGCGATGATTGATACCGAAGACGCTCCGGCCATTGATGGCATGCTGGCGTCAGTGTTAGTCCGCCTGATGCAACAGCGCATTCGGATTGGGCTAAACCGCAATTACATGCCACAGCAACGTGAAATTGCCGGTATCCGCGGACGCGTGCAATTTGCGGACAGCATCAGACAGCGCAGTTTTGAGCGCAATCGGGCCGTGTGTGCGTTCGACGAATACACGATTGATAGTCCTGAAAATCAAATTATTCTGAGCACGCTGACGTGGCTAAGTCACGCGGGTGAGCTTGGAGTCGAGCGCCACAAAGCAACCGCATTACGGCATCAACTGCGACAGACCATCCACCTGATGCGCGACGTGCGTCGGATCGCGTTGACACCGGCACGCATCCAACGCAGTTTGCAGCAACGCCAAGATCGTGACTATCACATCATGCTGTCGATCTGTGCCTATCTGCTGCAACGCAGAATGCCAAACGAAGCCGCAGGCGACACCCGCTTCCAAGCACTGCCCCACGATGACCTGCGTCTGTATGCCATCTTCGAGAAATTTGTTGCGAATTTCTATCGCTATCACCTAACAGACTGGAATGTGAACCCGCAGAAGACACTGACGTGGCCGACTGCTGAACATCCCAATCTGCCAACGATGCGCCCAGATCTTGTATTGCAACACCATCACTCGCAACGGATGATTGTGCTCGACACAAAGTTCACCGCCAACAGCTTACGTACCAATCATTACGGTACAGAACGGTTTGACTCGAGTCACTTGTATCAGATGTATGCCTATCTGCGTACGCAAGATCAGGTCTCTCCGCAGCATGCGTCGGCAAAAGGGATTTTGCTATATCCCACTGTTGCTAGGCAGCTCTCTGAAACGCTGACGATGGACACGCATGAATTTTTGTTGACGTGCGTGGATTTGGCGGCAGAGTGGCGGGAGATTGAGGCGCAATTGTTGGGGTTGATGAATGAGGTAAGCATTTGACAAAGCGTGGGTCTCACGAACCTTTGGTTCGCCTTAAGACCCACGCTTTGTGAGAGCGTTACTTCAACGCCGCCATAATCCGATCTACCTGCGCGAGGTGCACTTCACAGTGTTCTTGATAGCCAAACAGCAGGTGCGTCACGTTCATCGGGCCGTCTTCAGAGTGTTGGCCCACTTTTTCCCAGACCGTTTCGTCTTTGACCAATGTGTCAAACAGCATGGTCCAACGCGCATGTAATCCGCGCAGAATCGAAAGTGACATCTCAATGTCGGCGTGGGTTTCATCCACCATTACCGCCCACGCGTCTTGATCGTAGTTCTTCAGCGGTGGATTTTCCTCAGTCAGCACCAGTTTCAAGCGAATAAACGCATTCATATGCGAGTCGGCACAGTGATGAATCACCTGGGCTACCGTCCAGATATCCGCTGGCGTGACCTCTGTTAGCTGCGCAGGCGTGAGGTCTTTGACCTTTGTAGCCATCTGTTCTGGGAAACGACGCAAGGTTTCAATGGCGGCGAGTTTGTTTTTGACAATGTGCATATGGGTCTCCATTCAATACCCCAGCGTAGTGACATAGCTAGCCGTATCAGATAGGCATCAAACTAAGGAATCTCAGTCAGAAAAATTCATTTCTGCTAGCCAAATCTACAGCAGAAACGTCATCCCAGCCGCGTTTGCCGAATCAAAAGTAGTTTGAGAGGCTCGGCGGCTGGGATCTCATTGATACCAAGGTGATAAAGCAGCAATCTATTGCAATGAGACTTGTGCTGAGCTTGCTGCGCATTTGACATGGCTAGCCATGTCACTACGCTAGGCGGTTTGTTTTACTATGCAAGATTTTGACACACATCATTTATCAGCTCAAATGACCATTTTTGATATGATTGATCGAACAGATCGATAACTGGTTTAGAAGCTAGCCCTGTATCAACAGCGCACTGGGTACAGACTCACTAACAAACTTACCAACTATCCAACCCACAACCCAACCCCATGGAACTTCGTCAACTCGCAACTTTCAAACACCTTGCCGAAACGCTAAGTTTCTCTGGCACAGCGCAAGCCCTGAGCTATGCCCAGAGTACAGTATCGGCCCAAATTCGCAGTTTAGAAGACGAGCTTGCAGTGAGTCTGTTTGAGCGCTTAGGAAAACGGGTCGCACTGACTGCTGAAGGTCACAAATTCTTGACCTATGTCGAGCAGTTGTTATCTCTCGAAGCAGAGGCCAAGCAAGCCTTTGAACCGCAGGATACGGTCAGTGGGCGCTTGTCGCTTTATGCCCCTAGCACGTTGTGTGTCCAACGGTTACCCAAAATCCTGCAGCGGTTTCGCGAGCTGTATCCAGACGTGCAAGTCAGTATCGATACGCTGCATCCGGACCATGTTTATGAAGCCGTGCGCAGTGGCAAGTTTGACTTTGCCTTTCGGTTAGCGCCACCAATTCAAATTTCAGACATGGTTGTAGAACATCTTGTCACAGAGCCGCTGGGGTTTTATGTGCATCCGAATCATCCGGTTGTCAATGCGGGAACGTTTCAATTGGAAGACCTCCGAAAAGAGGCGTTGATCTTATCTGAACCCGGCTGCTACTACCGCGTTGCACTTGAAAAAGATGCTGAAAGGCAAGGCATCCAGCTTGGAGATAGCATGGCGTTTGAAAACACTGAGGCCATGAAACAGTGCGCCATTGCCGGGCTGGGGATTGCCTTTATGCCAGAAGTCGTCGCAGCAGCGGCGCTGGCTGAGGGGACGCTCGTTCAATTAGACGTCCGAGGCGTACCGCAAGAAATGCACACGCAGCTGATGTATCACAAAGATAAGTGGTTGTCGCCAACGATGCTAGCGTTTTTGGAGGTTGTGAAAGGGACTGTTTTTTAACCCGTTGTCGCCATAAACAAGTCGCGCAATGCTTGAATTTCTTCTGTAGTAAACAGATCTGCACTGCGTCCAGACAACACGTTGAGGTCAACGTCTATCGCCACATTGGCTGCACGATACAGGTCAATATCTTGAATTGCTGCCGCATCATCTCCAATGAGCGCGTGCGCGACGGCGCGACTCAAATACAGTTGCGACCAGTCTGGCATGTGGTCTAACGCCGCATCACAGAAATCGATGGCGGTTGCAGGTTGCTGCAACACAGCCCGACCGGCACACTGGATTGCTTGCAATTCAGCACGATAGTCTGCATCCGGGTTTTCTAACAAGGCAATGGCATTGGCAAAGTACGTAAAGCCAGTGTCAAAGTCTTGGGTATTGAAGGCTAACTGTCCCAAGGTCACCCATGCCATCGACTGGGCATTTAGCGAGTCACGTCCAAAGGTCAATGCGAAACCTACGTCTGGCGACAATAATTCATACCGATCAATCGCATTAGTGTCAGACGTGAGGGTTGGGTGCCCAAAGCGCAACGTTGCAGGCCGCCGTGAGTAGTCGCAGTAGAGGGTGAGGGCATAACTAGCGTCCAACGTATCAGCGGCAACCTCATCACGGAGAGCAACCACGCTCACAGCTTCAATGCGATTATTACGAATCTCGCGTTCAAGCGCATTGACTAGTTGCGACTGCAACACCTCCCCCGGCGCAATTTCGCACAGAGCAACCGCAACAACTGCCTCACCATTAGTTGGTGCAGCAACGGCCGGAGCCGCTTCTGGCGCTGAAGTGTTCGGGCGCAATAGCAGCGCTACAGTCACCCCGATTAGCGCTAGACCTAACACTGCAAATAGCCAACTCCAACGACGGGCCGATACCGCCTGAATAGGCGTCTGAACATCCGAGGCTATGTCTGTAGTTTCGACTTTTTCTGGGGGCGGATCTGGCACCGCGTCTGGTGGGAATCCGGCTGCCAGTAAAAGGGTATTTGTTTCTTCTGGGGTAAGTCTGAGCTTGTCTGCAACCTTGACGACATCATCACGGTAGCGAGGGCGGCTGGTCTTGCCTTCACGCCAGCGGAATATGGTTTGACGACTGACTCCCAAGGTCCGACTCAGCTCTGTATCGCTGACTCCGGTACGCTTGGCGTAAAAGTCGAGAAGTTCTCCAAAAGATTGCATTTTGAGTAGAAATTGCGGATGTAACAGGCCAAATAAGGCGTGTTGCACCGAATGTTACACTTTTGGATATTGAAATGCAACGCGTAAAACCCCGACAATAGCAGCACATTCGTGATCCCTTCCGGCCGGAGGAGAAGTGAATTG
>JAHDIM010000113.1 GCA_020630805.1 Anaerolineales bacterium | reverse complement strand
GGCGCAAACGAAATCACCTGTTGGATGGTGTCTTTCGGCCATAAGGCATGCACTTCTGCGCCGCGCTGCGGGCGTTTGCGTTGCGGGGCTTTGTCTAGCTTGAGCAGCTTGGCTTGGCCTTTGGATGTCAAGATCACACAGTAATCTTTGGTCGTCCCGATGCTTGCGCCAGAGATATAGCGGCTACCGCTCATTTTCCACGCTTGCACGCCTTTACCATAACGCCCTTGGGTTGGATATTCGCTCATTGGCGTGCGCTTACCGGAACCGTCTGACGTGACCAGCAAGATCTCCGCGTTGGCATCGACCGTATCAAACGCCACGACGGCATCATTCTTTGCCCCCAGTTTGACACCGTTGACGCCACCGGCACTGAGACCCATCGCGCGGACATCACCACCTTTGAAGCGGATGCCTTGCCCTTGGGCCGTCACCATCATCAGTTCGGTGTCTTCTTCAATGATGCGCGCTCCAATCAACTGGTCATCCTTAGCGACGTTCATCACTTTGAACGCCCGTGAAGACGGCCCCGGCAGGTCATTGATGTGAATCTTCTTGACCATGCCGCTGTTGGTCGCCAGCGCCAGATAGGGTCCCGTCTTAGACGGCTTGTCGTTTTCGTCTGTGGATGCAATGCGTACGTTTTTATCTAGCGCGACAACTGCAACGACTTCATCGGTTGCTTTGAACGCACTAATCGATGACCACGGTGCAGCTTTTTTCAAGTCACTGGATTCAGTAATGGTGTGGGCTGGCATGGCCGAGGCGTGACCATCCGCAGAGAACAAGTAAACCACGTCACGGGTATTCGCATTTGCGACTGCCATAGGTGCCGCTTTAGTGACGCCCATCCGACCAGAAGGTTTCAGCCGGCAGACTCCACCAGCACTCGTAACGACAACCCAAACGTCTTCCGCAGGGATAAGGTCACGGGCGCGGGTGAGCACACCAGTCGTACTTTGCACAATTTGCGTGCGGCGCGTGTCACCAAATTCTTCTTTGAGCGCATTCAACTCTTCTGAGATGACATCACGCATCATCTTTGGTGACTTGAGCAGCTTTTCAAGATATTTGATGATGCCTTTCAGCTCTTTATATTCTTCTTCAAGCTTCTTGCGTTCCAAACGCGCAATGCGTTTGAGCGGCATATCTAAAATGGCATTCGCTTGCAATTCACTAAGCTTGAGTTTCTTCATCAAGCGTTGACGTGCAGTCTCTGTATCCGGCGAGTTGCGGATAATTTTGATGACTTCATCAATGTTGTTGAGCGCAATCAGCAGCCCTTCAACAATGTGTGCCCGCGCTTTGGCCTTCGCAAGATCATATTCACTGCGGCGACGAATGATTTCAAGCCGATGTTCAACAAACACGCGCAGCGCTTGCTTCAAGCTTAGCATGCGCGGTTCACCATTAACCAACGCCAGCATAATGATGCTAAACGTGCTTTGCAGCGGCGTCAGCTTGAACAGCCGCTTGATCACATCGTCTGGATCAACCTTGCTCAGCAGTTCGATGACAATGCGCATTCCTTGGCGATCACTTTCATCGCGCAAGTCAGAAATCCCTTCAATGCGGCCTTGGCGAACCATGTTCGCGACGCGCTCAATCAGGCTAGATTTGTTGGTTTGGTAGGGCAGTTCCGTCACAATCAGGCGATTGCGACCGCGATCCATTTCTTCAACGTGGATCTTGGCTTGCACAGTGATCTTGCCACGGCCAGTCCCATAGGCGCTGGCGAGGACATCCTCACCTTCTTTCGTGACGATGATGCCGCCGGTTGGGAAGTCAGGACCTTTAACGAAGTTCATCAGGTCCGCGACCTGCACGTCTTCAAGCCGTTCCCAGTTTTCCAGCATGTAGATCAGCGCATCACACACCTCGGTGAGGTTGTGGGGGGGAACTGAGGTAGACATCCCTACCGCAATCCCAGTTGCGCCGTTGATGAGTAAGTTAGGCAGGTTAGCGGGCAGAACAACCGGTTCTGTCAGCGTATCGTCAAAGTTTGGCGCGTAGTCGACCGTTTCCTTTTGGATGTCGGTTAGCAACTGCATCGAAAGCTGTTGCAGACGCGCTTCGGTATAACGCATTGCTGCTGGCGAATCGCCATCGACGGACCCGAAGTTCCCTTGGCCGTCTACCAACTCGTAGCGCATGGAAAAGTCCTGCGCCATGCGCGCCATCGCATCATAAACCGACTGATCCCCATGCGGGTGATATTTACCCAGAACTTCCCCCACCACACGCGCAGATTTCTTGTGCGAAGAGGTAGGCCGCAAGCCCATGTCGTGCATGGCATACAAAATACGCCGCTGCACCGGCTTGAGCCCATCACGGGCATCTGGGAGGGCGCGCGCCACAATTACACTCATCGCATAGGAGAGGTAAGAGGCTTGCATTTCCTCATTAATATCGATTGATTTGACGATTCCGACTTGCATAGGTAGGTTTCAGCTGTCAGCGATCAGGTATCAGCTTGTCTGCATCAGATCTAAGGTGTTTGCCCGATCGATTGCACTGACAGGGCTGAACGCTGAGGGCTGACGGCTGATAGCCATCAGCTAGCTATTGTTATTACTCTTATTCTTATTTCCGCCTCGGCGTCTGCGGCGGCGGTTGTTACGCTTTGGCTTGTTGCCAGCGTCTTGCATTTGGTTGTTATTCGCATTCGCCTTATTGCGGGATTGCGCGTTGTTATTACCTTTACGCTGTTGGCCACCCTGTTTGTTAGGTTGACCTTGTTTGCGCGGCTGTTGCTTTTGCTGTTGCCCCTGACCCTGTTGCGCTTTGGCGCCTTGGCCTTTCCCACGACGGCGACGGCGATTGCTTTTGCCTTTCTTTTCAGATTGCTTGATGCCAGGATATTTAGTTTGCTTGGGAGGAAAGGTCGACGGCGTATATTCACCGTCAACAAACCAAAACTCCGGCATTGGAGTCGGCTCCCATTCTTCCAAAGGGGTCTTCGGCGGATCTTCACGCATTGCATTGCGGTCTCCCCAAGACTTCGGAATTTCAGGGTCCCATACGTATTCTTTTTTACGCCCCCTGCGGCCAGACCGACCTGTACGGCCTTCATTGCCGTAATGATCATCATCGCGATCACGGTCGCGGTCACGGTCACGTCCACGCCTACGAGAAGGTTTTTCTTCCTTTACCGGTGTCGCTGGTGCCGTTGAGGTGTAATCAAAGTCTGGGCTTTCAAAACGTTGTAGAGGACGGCCCACTTCAAACTCAATGTTGAGCAGATCTTCTTCTTCAGATGGCGCAACTAAGCTCACAATGGTGGCATTCCCAGCAGCCTCAAGCCGTTTCTGATAATCCGCACTAGTAGTTGGGACATCGTAATTAATGATGTAATCAAACGTTGCCGTGTCGTTTTCCAACACTAGTTGATTGGTCACAATGACCTGCAGTTTGCCGTCCATCAGTTCTTGCAAAACATCGCCTGACTGATTTTTATTCTGTTGTTTGAACAGAGTCTTAGCGACAAATTTACGCGCTCGAAGACGGCGCGCCAAGTGTGAACCGGCAGTTTTATCTTCAACGTAGACCAGCGTGCGCTGTGGACCATTACGCTTTAGAAAGTGCACCATGAAGCGACGCTTTAGATCACTACCAACAGGCCAAACCTGATGTGGCACTGCATTCGCCGGACGGTTCTCACTCGGACAATCGATGCGAATCGTATTCCCCTGCACTGCTGCAAAAATTTGCTGAGTCGTTTCAGTTTCGTGACATGCAGTGAGATATGACTGACAGCCATCTGGCATTGCGGCGGCAATGGCTTTACAGTCCTCGGCACTCGCGAGAGCGTCCGTATTGACCATCGCAACCAATGTTAGTTGATCTGCATTGACAGCATTGTCTTGCATTGCTTTCGCAGCAACCGCTGGCGTAGCAAACATCACAGGCGCCGCAACAACGCCTTCATCTAAGATGACACTGTCTGTTTTGTTCTTGCCGATGGTACGGAGTTGGCGTGAGAGGCGGGTAGCAGCGTGCACATCTGGTACAACCACTAACGCGTTGGCAGTTTCCGTCAGTTTATGCAGCGCAATAATCAACGCGATCTCACTCGCCCCAGACCCTTGCGGTGCCATCACCACCACGCTCTCTGAATTGAGTAAGCGCGGAATGGCCTGTTCTTGGGCGAAAGAGGGCGTTTCATACCCTAGCATTTGGAGCTGTTCAGAAAGATCAGCTTGCAATGAAAAATCAGCAAAATTCATAAATTTAGTCAGTCTCTAAGGTCGATTATACCTGAAATTTAGTCAAAAAATAGAAAATTTGTTCGCAAGGCATTTAGCCACAGATGAACACGGATTTACGCGGATTGGGTTTATGGAAAGACATCTAATGACAAAACAACCTAGTGTCTATAAGTCAAGCTGCATTAAGTCAATCAAACAATCTTTAGTATTTCCAACATAAGAACCCGCGTTCATCAGCGCTCGTCTGCGGCTAATATTTTTATAACATCCAACGTGCTGTCGAAGGCGATGGGAGGTAGATCATCTAGCGCGAACCAGCCGAGTTCTTCAACGTCATCCGCAGCGACGGGCGTACCGCTCAGAATTTCACCACGATAGAAGATGACAAAGGTTGCGCCGTTGGGGTAGCTCAACGCTGGGTGGATAGTAACGATTTGATGCAGCGCAACATCTAAGCCTGTTTCTTCTTTGACCTCTCGGAGTGCCGCTTCATGCGGATCTTCATCAGCATCCACATAGCCACCGGGCGCGGCCCAGTAGCCTCGCCGCGGATCCATCACCCGTTTGCCTAGCAGTAATTTATCGCCGTCAGTCAAGATCACAACCACGGCTACTTTTGGATCAAAGAAGTGAACATAGTCACACTGGGTGCAAACAGGTCGAATTGCACCGCGTTTATGGGTGCGCTGAAGCGGTGCGCCACACCAAGGGCAAAACTTGAGGCGCGGGTCGTCTAGGGTTGTCACGAACGGGCGTTACGGCGTAGCAGGAAGAATAACAATGCGGCAAAAATGACCAGTACACCAACGCCAAGGAGCGCCCAGATCACAATTGGCGCAACGGGACTTGTTGGCACAGGCTCTGGCGCAGGCGTCGCTTGCGGAATGGGCGTACTGCGAATGATTTTGGTCGGAATAATATTTTCAGTGCGCAATTCAACGGTTGCCGCAGGCGGCACGCTGACCGCATCCATTTCTTCTTGGTCAGGCGCAGAAAGTGTTGCGCTAGCGGGCTGAGTGGCAATTGCAGCAACAGAATTATCTGCGGTGTCGTCGTCAGCCGCGTCAGCCCCCACAGCCGAGGCTGGCTCTACCGCCATTGCGTCGTCAGCAGCGGTCATGGCGTCTTCAGCCTCAGCAACTTCCTCAACTGCCATTTCTGCTTCCATGGCAGCGTCTTCCATTGCGTCAGCCGCAAATTCTTCGGAAGCCTCTTCTTCAGCGGCTTCCTCTTGCATGGCTTCTTCGACTTCTTCTTCAAAAGCCTTCTCGGCTTCAGCCTCAGAGCTTTGAATGGAATGCTCTGCTTCCTCAGCGGCTTCCTCTTCAGCAGCGTCTTCCATCGCTTCGGCAACTTCTTCCACAACATCTGCCGATTCTTCCGCAGCCTCCTCAACCATCGCCACCGATTCTGGCGCACTCGCGCTAAATCCACCACCTAAGAAGCGCGGACCGACCAGCACCACACACAGCATAATCGCTGCAATCGCGCCAACGGCAGGCACCCAAGGTTGGAATAACTTGCTATACCAAGGATCTTGCTTTGCTGTGACACCGGCCATTTCTGGTGTCAGCATAAAGTTCTTTGGCACCTTCCGCTCTGGCATCTCTGCCAACAGTGAGCGTGTCAACTGCAACATTTCTAACTCTTCTGCCAATTCAGGCTGATTGTCCAAACGCCCTTCCAAAGCCGCGGCTTGGTCAGCGTCTAGCTGTCCATCCATATAAGCTGAGAGCAGTTCGAAATCTGCGTTAGAAATAGTCATAGCAATAGGCGTCAGCATTCAGCGTTCAGCTGTCAGCTTGAGTTCAAATTACCAAACTGATGGCTGACGACTGATCCCTGACCGCTCACCTTATAGACGCATTTTGGCGGGCAAAAGTTCCTGATGATGTTGCCGGAGGCAGTCTTTCATCTTATTGCGCGCGCGGCCAAGGCGGCTTTTGAGCGTTCCAAGGCCGACTTTCATCGTGTCGGCCACTTCTTTGTAATCGAAGCCTTGCACGTCGCGCATGACCACCGCAAGGCGCTGATCATCGCTAAGCGTGTTTAGGCAGTTTTGAATTGCCTCCAGTAATTCTGTTCGTTCTTGGGCTTGGGTAGGAGAGTCTTTATCAGTCGCAAGCTGGACTTGCGCTTCGTCATCAGCGGCGTTGACATCGCTGACGAGCAGGGCGTCTAGTGAAGACACCGGACGCCGTTGGCGGCGGCGCAGTTCGTCATAGCAAGTGTTCGTGACAATCCGAAACAGCCACGCTTTGAACGAGCCGCCTTTATAGCTTTTGATTTTTTTGAATGCGTTAATGAACGCCTCTTGAGTGGCATCTGCCGCAGCATCGCCTTCCCCAATCACACGATAGGCAACGTTATACACCTGTGTCTGGTAGTGCAGCACAAGTGAATTGAAAGAATCAAGGTCGCCTTTTTGCGCGGCTGTGATGAGAGCCGGTTCGTTCATCAATCAAGATGATAGCAGGGTTTTTTGCCGCGGACGAGGGAGGAAACCACGAAGTCACACGAAGGGATATGAAGAGAGAAGCCACGAATAGCACGAATATTCACGAATGAATTCAAAATCACGCGTCGTAGAGACCCATTCGACGTTGCTCAGGGCAGGCCGTCCACACTGTGGCGTCTCAGCGCCCCATATCAACCAGACCGTCGCACCAACCAGCGCCGTCGCCCAGGCTTCAGTGGCAACAACGTCAACCCGCCAACGACAATCATCACCACGCCAATCCCCATGAACAAATCGGGCACATCGCGCCAGAATACGAAGCCCCAAATGATGCTAAACAACAGCATGACATACTCAAACGGCGCAATGACTACCGCTTCCGCAACGCGATAGGCTTGGGCAAGTAGATAAAACCCAATCGCTGCAATTGCACCAATCGCTAGAAACAGCAGCGCATCAATGGGTGTAGGCATCACCCACGCGCGCGTGAGGAATTGCATACTCGGGTGCGCAGACTCGGTGACAAACCCGTCAGCGAAGAACACCCCGAAAACGCCATTGACTACGCCATAGGTCAGCATCGTATAGAACGCCATCGCGAGGCCGCTTTCAGTATTGGCCGTGCGGCGGGTGATCATGACGGAGAGCGAGTACATCAGCGCAGCCACAATCGCGAGCAAGGCAGCAGGTTCAATTACGCTGACGCCGGGACGCAGCATCACGAGGGTACCGCCAAACCCTAAGGTCAGTGCAATCCCATGTTGGCGTGTGAAAGTTTCTTTGAGTAGAAACACGGACAAGATCGCAGTGAAGATGGGTGAAATAAAGTAGATGGCAACGGCTTCGGCCAGCGGCATTGCAGCGACTGCCAAGTAGTAGCTGGTGAACGAAAAGATCAACAGCACGCCGCGCAAAATGTGAATACCAATGCGCTGCGTTTTGAGTTCGCCTAACCTTCCTATACGCCATCCAATAAACGCCAAAATACTCGTCGAAATAGCGCTACGGATAAAGGTAAGTTGTTGAACAGGATAAATGGTGCTGATCTCTTTGACGATGACATCTTGCACAGAGAACAGGGTCAGGCCAGCCACGAGAAAGATAATGCCTTGCCACTGCGTATTTTGTCGAAGTACTGCAACCGCCATGTGAACACTCCTTTCAGAACTAAGTGACGATTAGTTGATTTGACGACGTTATACGCTGAGGAACAAAGGAGAAAGAAACGAGATCTAAGGTAAGGGACGTCTCAGCATTTGTTGTTGTACTGATCGTATAACTGAAACGAGAATTTGCCTAAACCGAACAGTAATTTGTGTTGAAAAATCCGAGGGGAATAGCGGTGTGTGTTGCTGTCGTTGGTGAGGTGTTTACAGCCGAAGTTCAACTTCTTGTTTCTGCTCTTTACTTACCCAAGACACGAAAGAAGTTGAACTTCTAGAGTATGCCAAAACTTAGTTTTTGTTAGCGCGCCCCAGTAGTAGTGACATGACGTGTCATGTCACTACTACTGGGCTGATGCCTTTTCATTTGCTTAGTTTTCCTTGGGGAAAAGTTGAACTTTAAGTCAGGAAGGGCAGCAACCCTTGACCAAATAATTGACACATTTCGGAAAAGGAAATACACTTCACCTATATTTGACTGACGGTCAGTCAATAAGAATTATGCCCAGAATATCCAAAGCACCTGACGAACGCCGCAGCGAACTCATTTCAGTAGCGCAACACCTTTTCTTCACCAAAGGCTTCGATAAAACCTCAGTTGGTGAGATTGTCAAAACCGCCGATGTTGCCAAAGGACTGTTCTATTACTACTTCGATAGCAAACAAGCCGTTTTAGAAGCAATGATCGATGGCATTTTGAGCCAAGAACAAGCCTTGGTACAACCCGTCATTGCAGATGAAAGCCTAGATGCAATTTCGAAGTGGAAACAGACAATGCAAATTTTGGCAGCTTGGGAAGTTGCCAATGCAGACGAAATTCTGCCTCTACTACGCACAATGTATAAGCCAGAGAACGTGCGCTTTTTGCATCATATGCAGACGCAATCCACGGTAGTCTTTACCCCAGAAATTACCAAAGTGATTGCACAAGGCGTCACCGAAGGCGTTTTCGATGTCACCCACCTTGCCGAAACCGCACAAATTGTGATGCGGATCATGCTACATACGCTGGATCCGATTTCAAAAATTATGCTAACTATGGAGGCGCATCCAGATGCGATGCAGCAAATTGCACGCCTCATCGCCAGTTCAGAAACCGCCATTGCGCGCGTCTTGGGCACAGAACCAGACACTCTCTCGACGAACACGCTCAACTTACTCAGCCAGTGGAGCCAAGACCAAGCATGACTCAGTTACAACTCCCTCTCAAATTTGATGGTAAGCACTTTGTCAATAACAAGCGTGCCTACTACACCTATCTCCGCAATGAGGACCCCGTCCATAAAAGCAAATATGCCATGATGACGACCTACTTCGTCTCACGCTATGCAGACTGCGTCCAACTCCTGAAAGATCCACGTGTGATTCGCGACCGTCGCCATTTGCAAAACGGTCGGCAGTTTCCAATTCCACTGCCAAAGTCGGTCGACCTGATGATGAGTTCGATGATTAATCAGGATGATCCAAATCACAGACGGCTGCGGTCTTTAGTGCATAAAGCATTTTCGCCACGCGCGATTCGGCAATTAGGTGATCGTATTGACGGTCTCACGAATCGGCTTTTAGATGACATTGCAACACAAGGCGAAGTCGATCTACTCACAGCCTATTCATTGCCAATTCCTGTCACCGTCATTAGCGAAATGATGGGGGTCAAACCCAATGAAATGGATGAAATGCGCGCCACGTTGGCAACGCTCATCGAAGGACTAAAAGGATTGCGCATCATCCGGACCTTGCTATGGGATGTCCGCAAGTCAGAAAACTTTCTACGGAAGCTGGTAAAACGCAAGCAGGCCGAACCTGGAGATGACATTCTCTCCAATCTAATTCACACCGAAGAAGAAGGCGAAAAACTAACGGAAGACGAAACCGTCGCAATGGCAATGTTATTGATTTTGGCCGGTCACGAAACGACGGTTGGGCTCATCAACAATTTTGTTGCCACAATGTTGCAACATCCAGATCAGCATCAGCGGCTAAAAGAGAATCCAGACCTTATCGATTCTGCAATTGAAGAAGTGTTGCGTTACACCGGCCCTGTTATTGGAACTGAGATGAACTATGCTAGCGAAGACATCGAATGGCATGGCGTCACGATCCCACAAAAGTCAGTCATGATTCCATTGCTAGGCGCTGGCAACTTTGATCCCGAGGTCTTTGATGATCCGGATACCTTTGACATCGCCCGCACGCCAAACCGGCATCTTGGATTTGGACACGGCATTCACTACTGCCTCGGCGCACCATTGGCCCGGCTCGAAACAAAAATTGCGGTCACAAATTTATTCGAACGTTTTCCAGATATTCAATTCGCCATTCCGGAAGAGAAGTTAGTGTTTGATGAAGTGGCGTTGTTTAATCGGTATACGGCGGTGCCGGTGAAAGTGAAGTAGTGCGTAGTGCGTAGTGCGTAGTGCGTAGTGCGTAGTGCGTAGTGCGTAGTGCGTATCATAGATCATCTATATGGCATTGTTTCATAAGGAGACAATGCCTTTTGTCTTAAGCCTAAGAATTTTTCTGACACAACGCCACTACCCAAGCCTTCGCCACGCACTACGCAATACGCACTAAAACCCCTTGACTCCAAAACTCACTTTGCATTACACTCTATTTAGATATTTAGCTAAACAGCTAATTAGATGATATGCAAAATACATACAAAGCTTTATCAGACCCAACCCGTCGCAAAATCTTGCAGTTGTTACGCGACCGCGATATGACCGCTGGTGAACTCGCTGACCACTTTGACTCGACAAAGCCAACGCTGTCACGGCATTTTTCCGTGTTGCGTGAAGCCGACCTGATCCAAGGCAACCGCAGTGGCACCACCATTACCTACCGCTTAAATGTCAGCGTGCTAGAAGAAACCTTGTTGGGAATGATGGAAATGTTCAAAATTGATATTGGAGGTCAAGCAAATGACGACTCAGAAGCTTAGAAACTTGTGGATTTTTAGCGGCCTAATTGTGGCCGCAATGTTGTTGATCTCTGCATATGTTTGGGGGCAGATCCCTGCTGGAGAACAAGTTTGCACCCATTGGAATGCACAAGGCGTTTGTGATGACTATGGCAGCAAGTTTATGGGCATCTTTTTGTTGCCACTGATTACTGCTGGCATCGCTATCTTGTTTGGCGTCATTCGAAAGATCGATCCCCGCGCTGCAAATTTGGATCAGTCCCATAAAGCCTTTGGTGCAGTATGGCTCGGCACAATGGCATTTATGCTCGTAATCCACATTTTCATCATGCTGCAATTGCTTGGCAGCAGCATCAATTTCGGCGCGTTTGTTCCCGCAATCGTCGGGGTACTGTTTGTCGTTATTGGCAATTACATGGGCAAAGTGCGCAGTAACTTCTTCTTTGGCATCCGCACGCCATGGACCTTGTCCAGCGAAGTTGCTTGGAATAAAACGCATCGGGTGGGAGGCCGTCTGATGGTGTTGCTTGGGCTGGCAATGATTGCCGGCACTATCGTGTTCTCTAATCCGGCTTGGATTTATTACATTGTGGTGGGCGGCAGTCTAGGGCTGGTAGCCTTTACCTATGCGTACTCTTACTGGGTTTGGAAGAATGATGCAGATCGGGTGGCGGCGTAGACTTAACGACGAGGCGGG